>JALNYD010000115.1 GCA_023230025.1 Candidatus Cloacimonadota bacterium
GCTTGCAGGATGTCCTCTGTCAATTTGCGGATGAGATCGGTATTATAACGCCTGCCCATCTTCTTCAGGATGCTGTCCGATCCGCTCTGCAAGGGGATGTGAAAATGTGGACAGAGCTTGGGGATGTCTTTCAATCTGGTCAGCAGATCGCCATAGAGCAATTGAGGTTCGATGGATGATATCCGGATCAGCTTCAATTCCTCGATCTCACTCATTGCTTTTAGTACATCTGCCAGATCACGGTCATGATCCCGATACAGACCCAGGTTTACTCCACCCAACACTATTTCTTTGAATCCATTAGCGGTAAACAGCTTGGCTTGATCGATCACTTCGTCAAACCTGGCTGACCGGTTGTGCCCTCTGCCATAGGGAACAGCGCAGTACGTGCAATAGAAATCGCAACCATCCTGAATCTTCTGAAAAGCCCGGGTATGGCTGAGCATATTGGTGACAGGGCGATAGGCAAAATCTTTCGCCTCCATGATATCCTGCCAGGGACGCTCTGATCCGGCAAGAATCTCTTTGATATCCAACTTGTTCTGGTTGTCCACAATCAGATCCACATCTCCCAAAGCCCGGATTTCGTCCCGGGATCTCTGAGCAAAACAACCCGTCACCACCACTTTAGCCAGGGGATTGAGTGCTTTGGCTGCCAGCGCTTTGCGGATCAGATTACGGCTTTTGTAATCCGAACGGTTCGTAACTGTACAGCTATTGATGATATACACATCAGCCGGAGTATCAAAATCAACCAGCTCGGCATCCTTGAATTGCTCAAATATCGCAGCGGATTCAAAGAAATTGGTCTTGCAGCCCAAGGTGCTGATGGCAATGCGCAGCTTGCAGTTGTTCAGCAAGTCAGCAATCGCCCTGGGATACAGATAGTGCTCGATTAATAGCACTCTCCGGGCGATTTCTTCCGAGGATTTGCAATCCGAGATATCCACACTCTTTTGGGCGATAATCCTGCCGTGATCATAGATCGGATCGGCAAGATGGATCGTGGCTCCGGAGTACTTCTCCCCTGCTGCAAACACAGCTTCATGCACATTTGAGCCATACATTCCCCGCCCGCCATACTTGGGTAACAGAGCAGGATGCACATTGAGAATGGGGATGCCACAACTCTCGATGAAATCCTGGGATAGCAGCCTCATGAAGCCACACAGAGCGATCAGACTGATCTTGTAATCCTTGATTAAGGTGATGAGTTCGTGCTCAAAGTGCACCATGTCCCGGGCTGGGACTACCTGGATCGGGATGCCCTGCTCTGAGCATAGATGTAACGCCGGTGCTTTGTTACTGGTAAATATCGCCCGGTGAATATGGATATTGGGGGATTCTTCGCTCAGATAGCGATGAATCGCCAGCAGGTTTGAACCTCTGGACGCTCCACTGCTGAGTGTGATTATTCTTCGAACTTCAGGTGCAATTCTTTCCACTGGGCTGAATCCACCTCGGAGGGGGCCTGATTCATCAAGTCAGTAGCTCTCAGGGTTTTGGGAAAAGCGATCACGTCGCGGATGGATTCGGCCTGAGTAAGGATCATAATCAGGCGATCCAGGCCAGGTGCGATGCCGCCATGGGGTGGAGTTCCATATTTGAGAGCATCCAAAAAGAAGCCGAAGCGTCTCTTTAAATCAGCTTCATCAAAGCCCAAGACATCAAAGATCTTTCTTTGGATGTCATAACGGTGACAACGGATGCTACCGCTCGATAGTTCCATCCCGTTGCAAACCATATCATAAAGCTGGCCTTGAATATGCCCAATCATTTCAGGATCATCAAAATATTGCAGATGCTCCTCTTTGGGCAGAGTAAACATATGATGCGCCGGCTCCCAACGGGAGTTTTCCTTGTCCCAATTGAACAAAGGGAAATCTGTGATCCAGCAGAAAGCAAAGGAAGCAGGATCATAGAGCTTTAGCTGCATGCCAAGCTGATTGCGCAAACCCGCCAATACTTTGCAGGTAATATCCCAATCATCTGCCACAATCGCTAGCAGGTCACCAGATTTGGCTTCTGTGGCATCGATCATGGCGCTTGCTTCACTATCGGAGAGGAACTTGCTGATGCCAGCTTCCAGACCTTCCTGGTTGACTTTGGCAAATGCTACTCCCTTACCGCCCAAATGCTTGGCAAGATTCACCAATTCATCCTGCTGCTTGCGCGAAAACTCCGCACCACCCGGAATCGCAATTGCCTTGATGCTGCCAGAGTGTTCCAAACAACTCTTAAAAACCTGGAATTCGCTGTGTGCCAGGATCTCACTAAGATCATGAAGCTCCAGAGCAAAGCGTAGATCTGGTTTATCGCAGCCAAAGCGGTTCATAGCATCGACATAGCTGAGCCGGGGAAAGGGGATGGGTAGATCCTGATTGAGGATTTCCTTGAAAATCGCAGCCATCAGTCGTTCCAGCAGATCAAAGATTTGCTCCTGAGAAGCAAAAGAGAGTTCAATGTCAAGTTGGGTAAATTCTGGCTGGCGATCCGCCCGGAGGTCTTCATCCCTGAAACATCTGGCAATCTGATAATAACGGTCAAAACCGGCAATCATCAGCAGTTGTTTAAAAATCTGAGGAGATTGGGGCAGGGCATAGAACTTGCCCGGATGCACCCTGCTGGGTACCAGATAATCTCTGGCACCCTCGGGAGTGCTTTTCATCAACATTGGTGTTTCAATCTCGTAAAACCCTTCTGCATCCAGAAACCGGCGCATCAGACTGGTTACTCTGGCACGTGTGATCAGAATCTTCTGCAATTTGGGACGTCTGAGATCCAGATAACGGTAGCTTAGTCGCAGGTCTTCATCCGCCATAGCTACTCCGTCAATCTGAATCGGTAATGGCAGTGTGTCATTCAGGATATGAATAGCTGCCGCTTTCACTTCGATTTCTCCGGTTTGCATTTGGCGGTTGATATTGGTGTCATCGCGCTTTGCCACACTGCCTTGTACAGCTATCACATATTCGTTACGCACCTTTTCCGCCTTGGCAAAGATGTCCTTTGCTTCCGGATGAATCACAATCTGAACCAGACCTTTTACGTCCCTCAGATCAATGAAGATCAAGCCACCCAGATCCCTGCGGCGATGTACCCATCCCATCAGGCAGACTTGTTTTCCGATATCAGATGCACCCAGTTCTGTGCTATAATGGCTGCGGGTTAGAGAGCCGAGATTGTCCATTTTATATTCCTTTAATTCAGTTTAATCGCTTCGTAAATCTGATCGATGCTTTTCACTCTGTCACCCAGGTATTCGATCATGTGACATTTCTGCAGATAGGTATCATCAGGATTGATTAGAAGATTGTTTACAAAGTCTTCCTCAAGCAATTGCAGAGCCGCTTGATTAGGAGTAGCATATTGAGTGTATTCAGCATTCCGCTTTGCGATTTCTGCATCCAGCATAAAATCGATAAACTTATACGCCAATTCCTTATTCTTTGAGGATTTAAGCATTACGATATTATCCATCCACATAGCAGCTCCCTCTTTAGGCAGGATAAAGCCAAGATTCGCATTCTCAGATATCTGCTGCAGAGCATCACCATTGTAAGCCTGAGCGATCCATGTAGTACCATCCGGTACTTCGTTTTTATAGGAATCGCTATCAAATTGAGTGATGTTTCTATCCCATACCTTCAGCACTTCATGAGCAGCAGTCATCGCTGCTTCTGATGTATCATTCAGAGAGTAACCGCTATAGATCAAGGCTGCTCCGATCACTTCCCGGGCATCATCAAGCATGGTTATCTTGTTCTTCCCATCAAAGAATGAATCCGCCAGTATGTTCCAACCTCCCGAAGCCACTATCTCTTCAGGAACATACTCTTTGTTATACATCAGACCGGTTAATCCCCAAGCATAAGGGATTGAAACCTTGTTCCCGAGATCAAAGGATGTTGCCTTGGCAAGAAGCTGGGGATCCAGATTGCCATAATTCATCAATTTGCTTTTGTCCAGCTCTTCCAGCATACCCAGCTCTTGCAGGATGCTGACGTGGTCTCCACTGGGAAAGATCAGGTCAAAGGATTCAGTAGTGCTTTTCACCTTGGTCAACATGTTTTCGTTGGAATCAAAAGTGCTGTATTTGATCCGGCAATTGTTAGCTTGCTCAAACTCACTTACAATAGTGGGATCAATGTAGTCACTCCAATTGAAGATATACAGAGTCTCCTTGCCTTTGCTGCAACCGGTTAAGACCAGCGCAAACGCAAAGATCATTATTACTAGAGCGATTATTCGTTGCTTCATGGTTCCTCCTGGATACTTAGTGTTGAGGGTCTGGCTTCCTGCAATCCCTTTTGCGGATCTACAAATTGCAGGACGATCAAACCCGTACTGAAAAAGATGATCAGGATAAGGATTGAATAGCGGATGTCACCAGTGCGATGTGCTATCCATCCATACAATATTGGTCCAATAATAGAAGATAGCCTGCCTGTCAAGGTATAAAAACCAAAGAACTCTGCCTCCCGGTCAGTGGGAGTAAGCATAGAAAGCATTGTGCGGCTGTTTGATTGGCTGCTGCCAATTGCCAATCCTGCCAGTAAGCCCACAAAATAATACTCCGTTGCAGAACCACAAAAGAAGGCCCAGAACACAACTGAAACCCATATTAGTAAAGAGATGGTCAAGGAAAGCTTCACTCCCCGTTTATCGGTCAACGAACCAAACAAGGCAGAACCAAGGATTGATGTAAATTGAGCCAGGATGAAATAGATCAGCATGGCCTTTGTATCCATCCCATATCGCGTGATACCATAGATCGAAGCAAAGGCGATCACCGTGGTTATCCCATCATTATAAACGAAATAGCTGGCGATGAACTTCAAAAGCTGGGGATACTTCCTGATGTTTTTTAGTGATGTATACACCCGGCCATAGGCTGTTTTGAGGTAATTGGTGCGTTTGGAAGGACGGCGAACTTCCTTCAGCCAGACAAAGGTGAAAAGGCTGAAGATAAAGAAATGCAAAGATATCATGGGAAACACCCAGCGCACATCATAATTGATCAAAAACAGCGACAGCACTAGTGACAGCAAGCCTCCCACATAACCCAAAGCCCAACCGTATCCTGATACTTTACCGATGTTTTCCGGTGTAGTAAGCTCTGGCAGAAAGGCATCGTAGAACACATTGGCAGAGTTGAAGCCGAAGTTCGCGATAATAAAAAAGGCCATCCCCTTGCCAATCTGCCCTGGTCCCACAAAGTAGAGCAGTCCAGTGAATATAACAGTCAAGTAGCAATTTATGAAGAGGAACTTTTTTTTCGACCGCGAATAATCAGCAATCGCACCCATAATTGGAGCAGTGAGTGCCACCATAGTCATGGATATGCCGATAGCACGTCCCCAGAGCATCTCTCCATAGCCAGCTTCACCACTAACTACAGAATTGATGAAGTAAACACTATAGACCACGGTTACGATGATTGTAGTAAATGCGCTATTGGCAAAATCATACATCATCCAGCCGAAGATCTGTTTGCTAAGCTTCATACTCCTGGCTCCGGGCTGATCTGTGGATAAGCCGGGAAGATCTCGGCAATGTCCATTTTGGGACTGGCGATGATGCTTTGGAATCCCTTGTTGCACAGATCTGCTATTCTCTTGCTATGAATGTGGTCCAGCTCAGCAAAGATATCATCGAAAAGCAGAACAGGATGAATCCCGGTATGATCCCGGATCAATTCAGCCTGCACCAGCTTCAAGATAATCACTGCCACACGTTTCTGCCCCCCTGACCCAAACTCCCGCAGGTTATGCTGGCCAAATCTGAAACCATAATCATCCAAATGAGGTCCCAATAAAGTTCTTTGCCACAGACTTTCCCTTTGCCTCAGCTCATCCAACCCCAGCAGCAACTGATCTGCCTCTGCAATATTGGCATCTTTGTGAATAGGACGATATTGAACCCGAAAATCCATAAATCCTGGAGAAATGTCCTTGCAAGATACACCCAGGCTAGCATTCAGCAATTCCAGATATTGATTTCGGTATGAATAGACCTCTCGTAGGGCCTGGATAAAGCGCTTGTCCCATCCAGCTTTCTGAGCAGGATCAAAATCCTGCTTCAACAGAGCATTCCGTTGATCCACTATATGCAGATAGTCCCTGAGTATATTCAGATAATCTGGAAACAACTGGGATATCGCCATATCAAAATACTGCCGACGCAAACGGGGCGAGCCATTGACTAATTGAATATCTTCAGGTGCTGAATAAATAACCTTCACCAAGCTTAGCAGGGAGCTCAATTGACGGCTGAGTACGCCATCAAGCTTCAGGGATTTTCGGGATCCATCCCAGCCTAACTGAACACCAAGCTCGTTTCCATTATCCTTTGCATAGGATGCTTCAACCGCGAACCAATTTTGCCCATAAGCCAGCAGATCGTCATCCCGATGATAGCGGATTGATTTGCCAATTGAAGTAAAGGCAATAGCTTCAAGCAGATTGGTTTTACCGCAACCATTGGGACCAATCACCAGGTTCCCCCTGGGATCAAAATCGAAGGATCTCTGAGGATAACTCCGAAAGTTCCGCAGATCTATATGTTCTATCTTCAAGCTTGGAATCCGGCTAAGACCTCAAAGGCATCAGCAGGAAGGTGATTTTCTCGTTTTCGCGATCGCTGGTGTTGTAGATCATCATGGGATCTTTCGAGCTACCCAATTTAATGATAACTTTTTCGCTATCAATAGCTTCAAGAATGCTCAGCATATATTTGTAGTTGAACGAAACACCCGTATGGCTTCCAGCAAAGATATAATCATCAAGGTTTTCCTTGGCATCTCCAGTATCGCGGTTTGAAGTGTTTACCTCAAACAACTCACTATCCAGTTCAAAACGAATGCGCATGTTTTCATCAGGGGCCACCAGAGCTACCCGACGGATGGCATTGCGCAAGGTTTCCTTATCAATGGTGAACTGATTGGGTAGATCTGCGATGAAAGCTTTTTGATACTCAGGATATTTATGCTCAATAACTTGTGAGAAGACCATGTATTTGTCGTATACAAAGACTACCTTGCTGCGCTCAATCAAGACCTTGATCTCTTTGCATGAACTATTGAAAATCTTTTGCAGAAAAGCCAGAGTCTTTACGGGAATGATCTTCTCCAACCCAGTTTCGTTGCCATCGGCAAAGATACTTGCCTCATCGCTTTCATTCATTGGAAGGGTGGGTAAAATCTGGCTGTTCAGAATGTTGATTTCGGCTACTTTCCTGCCATCGGTCGCGGCCATCAGATGCGAATCCTTCATAATCTTCCAGCAAACTCCAGTCAATACTGCCCGATTCACATCGGTTGATACTGCAAAACAGGTCTTGGAAATCATCCGGTTAAACAGCTCTGCATCCAGATTAATGGCACTTTCCAGCTGAACTTCCGGAACCACTGGAAATAGAGTGGGATCGGCAATCAAGAGGTTGAAATCTATCTTGTTGCATTGGATCATCAGGAGTTCTTCATGACGCCAGAAATTGATCATAGCATCCGGCATGAAGTTGATGATTTCATTGAAATGACGTGCGGATACCGCAATCGTTCCACCATCACTAACTGATGCACTAAACTCCACCACCACTGTGATTTCAAGATCGGATGTGGTAATCTTTACAAGACCAGTCTCTGCCGATGCGTGAATTAGATAATTGGTTAGAATAGGTGATGCATTCTTGGCTGGTGCAACGCTTACCAGATGTTGTACGTTCTGCAGTAGTTCCTTTTTCTCTATGGCAAATCTCATGATAACCCCTGTTCATTGTTGTTTTTACCAATCTTTTTTGCATTTCCGAATCCGTCAATACTTTTCTTTGCCAAGCTGACTGATCCTAACCAAGCTCATTCCTAAGCATGAGTTCAACAGCACGATACCCTTCGAATAGTCCCAAAGCAGCAGTCAGTCTGGTCATGGCCATATATCCCCTGGTTAAAAAAAGTAGGGGGCGGGCGCCCCCTGTGTGTGTGTTGAGGTATGTGTTATTGAGCTTTAAATATATTCATCACAGTGCCATACACCGCCATTGATGTTCTTCAAGGTACAGACATCGCGATTCTGACATTGATTACAAAGACCGTGGCTCTCTTCATCATGATGCGTCTGTTCCAACCGCGTGATACTAAGAACGCAGGAAGCCTCTTCTGACGCCAGATAATCATCACAATCATAGGTCAAGCCAAAACTACCGCTCAAGCTACAAGTCTGGTTCCGTATACAATATGCACAGAGACCTGAGTGTCGGAAGCTTCGATCCAGGTACTCACGTTTGATGAATCGTTCCAATTCATCTGTAACCAATATGGTCTCTTTATCTATCGCCATTGTAGTTCCCCTGGCTGTTTTCACGTACATTAGTCAAGCGGACTGACGCTGTGTAGCTCTAATTGTTGCAGAAAGTGTGCCAAATCCTTCCCCGACCATGTGTAGCCTTGTTATCATCTTTGAT
>JALNYD010000116.1 GCA_023230025.1 Candidatus Cloacimonadota bacterium
GAATACAGGGCATTGGAAGGCTTCGTCTTTGCGATCACACCCTTCAATTTTACCGCCATTGCAGGCAATCTTCCCACTGCTCCGGCATTAATGGGTAACACTGTGATCTGGAAACCTTCCGGAACCGCAGTTTTTAGCGGTTACTTCATCATGAAGATATTGATGGAAGCAGGCCTGCCTGCAGGTGTGATAAACTTTGTTCCTGGCTCTGGCTCTCAGATGGGAGACATGGTTACCGATTCACCCAATCTAGCCGGCATCCATTTCACGGGAAGCACACAGGTGTTCAACCATATCTGGCAACGCACTGCCAACAATATCCACCTCTATAAATCGTATCCCAGAATTGTAGGCGAAACCGGCGGCAAGGACTTTATTTTTGCACATGCTTCAGCAGATATCAAAGCCCTGGCAGTGGCAAGCTTGCGCGGGGCCTTCGAGTATCAGGGACAGAAATGCAGTGCCGCATCCCGATTGTACATTCCCGACAGCCTCTATGATAAATGGTTCCAGGAAATTAGCGCTATGCTGGCGACGGTTAAGATGGGCGTTGTTCAGGACTTCTCAAATTTCGTTAATGCCGTGATCGATAAAAACAGCTTCCAAAAAATCAAAGAATATATAGATCATGCCAGAAATGCATCGGATGCTGAGATTGTTTGGGGTGGTAAGTGTGACGACAGCCACGGTTACTTCATTGAACCAACCATCATCAAGACCACAAATCCTCATTATCGCAGCATGCAGGAAGAGATTTTCGGCCCGGTGTTGACCGTCTATGCCTACCCCGAAAAGAGCTTTACTGAAACTCTAGCTCTGTGTGACACAACCTCTGTCTATGCTCTCACCGGAGCTATTTTTGCCCAGGACAGAACTGCTATTTGTATAGCCTCCGAGATGCTGAAACATAGTGCCGGCAACTTCTACATAAACGACAAACCCACCGGAGCTGTGGTCGGTCAGCAACCTTTCGGTGGCAGCAGGTCTTCCGGAACTAACGACAAGGCAGGATCGGCAATGAACTTGCATCGATGGATTTCTGCAAGGTCAATCAAAGAAAACTTTATTCCCGCAACAGACTATCCATATCCCTTTATGAGCTGAATACCGTTCCATATACTCTGAAGACGGGATGCTTCCTTAGCGTTTGAGACACAGGGAGCATCCCGATTTGTCTGTGTGCGGTAGAATTGGACATGTGCAGATTAGAGAACATGGATGAGATGTAATATCGTGTTTTGTTTGAAATGACATAATCCATGCCCAGCCCACCACCCAATATTGTATGGGGCTCCGCCCCATGCCCCGGCAAGATAATATCATTTCAAACTAAACACGATGTAATAACTCAGTAGTGAGTCTTGAGTCGAATCTTACTTATTGCCTCCTCGTACAAATCGAAAATCAGCTTGACAGGATATCCCTGAAAAATAGTGTAAGTTTTGGGAGACGAGAATGATTGAAGTTATTACAGAGAAATGCATTGGTTGTGGTGCCTGCCTGAAAGCATGTGCATATGAAGCCATCCGGGTAGAATCCAAACTTGCAGAAATTGACATTGATAAATGTGTCTTGTGTGGTGCCTGCGTTCAGGCCTGTCCCTTTGATGCCATCATCATCCGCAAAGCTACTCAAACGGTAATAGATAAAGCTCAGTACACTGGCATTTGGGTGTTTGCGGAGCAACGGGAAGGGATACTGGCAGGAGTGGTACACGAGCTTTTGGGAAAAGGGCGCGAGCTGGCGGATCAGCTTTCTTGCGAGCTTAGTGCGATACTTTTGGGACATAACCTGAATGGAGTAGCAGAGGAGTTAATTTCCTATGGCGCAGATCAGGTGATTCAGATTGATGATCCTGCCTTGAAACACTTCCGTGATGAAAAGTTCAGCGAGGCTCTAAGCTATCTTGCCAGGAAATATAACCCTGCCATTATTCTGGCTGGTGCCACGGTGATGGGACGTAGTTTCATCCCCCGGGTTGCCATTGATCTGAACACAGGCCTCACTGCGGACTGTACCGGACTTGAGATAGATCCGGAAACCGGTAACCTGATGCAAACCCGCCCTGCCTTTGGAGGGAACATTATGGCTACCATCCTCACGGCAAATCACCGTCCCCAGATGGCAACAGTGCGTCACAAAGTGATGAATCCCATCCCCCGGGATGACTCCCGTAATGGTATTGTAATCCGCGAAGAATATGGCTTTGATTTGGAAGAAGATGATACCAAGTTCCTGAGTTTTGAGAAAGAGAAGACCAATCTTGTAAACATAACGGATGCCAATGTGATCGTAGCCGGAGGCCGTGGTATCAAAGATGCCAGGAACTTCGCCATGATTGAGGAATTGGCAGAGGCTTTGGAAGGAGCAGTAGGAGCCTCCCGGGCAGCAGTTGATTCAGAGTGGATTGCCTATTCTCACCAGGTGGGTCAGACCGGAAAAACGGTTAAGCCCAGCATCTACATTGCTGTGGGTATCTCTGGCGCTATTCAGCATTTGGCAGGGATGAGCAGTGCTGATTATATCATCGCCATCAATAAAGACCCCGATGCTCCAATCTTTAAAGTAGCGGATCTGGGCATTGTGGGAGATCTGTTTGAAGTAGTACCAAAACTGATTAAAAGGATAAAAGAAGTTCGGGCATGAAAATAACTTGTGGCCTTGGAGTTGTTAGCGTCGGCAATATCCAGCCCAATCTTGAACTCCACCTTGCTGAGGAAGGCCCCAGCCTTCAAATCCCCAATAGCACTGCCTATGCCCCCCTGATTAATTCCCACGATCACTTGGTGGGAAACTGGGTGCCCCGGGCGGGAGATCATCGCCCATATCCCAATTCCCACATCTGGGTGGAGGATATGAAAGAATCCTACAGCTTTCAGGAACGCAACAATTTCTGGCTCAATGATGGAAGCTTTGATTTGTTAAAAGGAAACGCCCTCAGCGTAGCCAAACTGGGGGCTTACAAAAACCTCTTCTCCGGCTGTGGAGTGGTGCATGATCATGCTCCTCTGCAAAAAGACAGATACTATGATTCCATGCCCATCCTGGTTCCCAAACGATTCCGTCAGTGTCACTCCCTTACCCTGGGCAACTGGTGGGGTGGAGAAAGTGCGGAAGAGGAAATGGAGCTAAGTCAGAACGCAATGCCCTATATCATCCATCTGGGAGAAGGTACCGACGACATTACCAAAGGTGAGTTTGCCCAGTTGGAGAAGCGCAATCTGCTGCGTCCCAACACGATGATGATCCATGGCATAGCTTTTGACCCAAAGCAGATCAAGCGAATAACCGAGGTCGGTGCCACTGTGTGCTGGTGCCCCGGATCAAACTACTATCTGATCGGCCAGACTTTTGATATCGATGCGGCTCTGGCAGCAGGTACAAATGTGGTAATCGGTACAGATTCCACGATGAGTGGAGAAATCAATCTGATTGCGGAGTTTGCCATCATCCGCGAGCATTTCCCGCATATTGAACTCAGCATGCTTTACCGGATGGTAACTGAGAATGCCGCCAAGGCTCTATACCTCGATCCCGCCTATGCCAGGCTGGATCCAGATAACACCCGGAATCTACTGCTTTTGGATCAGCTTGAAAAGGATCCCTTTGAGAATCTTTTAGCCATGGAAATGCCCGGGATCAAGCTTCTCATTGTAGACGGCATACCCCGTTATGGTGATAGTGAGTATCTGGACTTGCTGGATACCTCTGACAATACCTACACTATCTTCCGCACTGGCAACCGGGAGAAGTTTGTGATTGGGGATCCTCTGGAAATCAATGACCTGATTGATGAAGCTCTGGGATACCACAAAGATTTTCCCTTTTTGCCCTTTTGATGGATAAGCTCGAGATCTGCGAAGTCTTTTACAGCCTGCAGGGTGAATCCAGCTATCAGGGGATGCCATGCATCTTCATCCGCCTATCCGGCTGCAATCTTCGCTGTTCATGGTGCGACACCCAGTATTCCTATCACGGGGGGAAATCCATGAGCATTGATTCCATTCTGGAAGAAGTGGCGAAGTATCCCTGCAAATTGGTGGAGCTTACAGGAGGAGAACCCTTGTGGCAAGATGAATCAATTATCTTGATGCAAAGACTTTTGGATCTGGAATATACAGTCCTGCTGGAAACCAATGGCTCTCTTGACCTCAGTGAGGTAGCTCCCGAAGTAGTCAAAATTGTTGACGTGAAATGCCCTGGAAGTGGTGCTGGGAACAGCTTTTTGAAGTATAACCTCAACAGCCTGCAGGAGCATGATGAACTGAAGTTTGTGCTTACAAACTATCCTGATTATATCTATGCCAAAAGCTTCATCGCTGCGAATAGAATCGCTGCCAAAACTCTGCATTTCTGCCCTGCAACCAGCCTGTTAAGCCCGGAAACACTTGCAGAATGGCTGCTGGAGGATGGCCTTCCGGTGAAGCTGAGCCTGCAACTGCATAAGCTGCTCAACCTCCGCTGATCAGGTGAATCACCATCACATCTGCCCCTTCCGGGATCACTGTGGTGGCATAATCCTTTCTGACCACCAATTCTCCATTGACTTTTACCACCAGCATCTTGAAGGTGTAGTTCATCAAATGTAGTGCATCCTGCACCGTCATGCCCTCTTTCCAGGGTTTGCTGTGGCCATTTATCGTTAGCTGTTTTTCCATACTATTCTTTCCAAAGCCAGGTTCGCCTGCATAGCGGCAACGATCATTACCCGCGTGGAAATCGGAGCAATTCCTGGAACAAGCTGGGAATGCTGATCTCCAACCATGAAGAGGTTGCCACACCGGACAATCCGGATCTCTTCGCTGTTGCCATAGCCAGCCAAACCCGAAGCACAGATCAGCTCTGTTTTCGGGAAGTGTTTACCAAAACTCTCTATCAACATCGCTTTCGCGGATGCTGTATCCAGAGCCTCAATCATGATATCCACACTATGGTAGATCTGGGGAGTGTTATCCTCGTCCAACCGCAGATCATGCATTTCCAGTTCGATATAGGGATTAATCCGGTGGATGTTTTGCTCCAAGGCTTCCACTTTGGGAAAACCCACCTGATCCAGATTGAAGGCCTGACGATTGAGATTGGAGATTGAAACCACATCAAAATCGCTGATGATCAGTTTCCCGATCCCTGCCCGGGCCAGCATCATCGCAATATTGGAGCCCAATCCTCCCGCACCCGCTATCCCGACAACAGCTTTTTGCCAGATTGGAAAGGCCTGGGGGTCACGCTCACAGAAGTATTGCTGATACTTCATGCTTTGATATGAATGTGGATATCGCGTTCGGTATCCGTATCTTTGAGGTTCTTCAATATGGCCAGAATGCTGTCGCGAAGAATATCCTGCACAAAAGGAACGATTGAGATTTCTTTGCCGGCAACTTCAAGGACGATCCGCTTCTGAGAATCCAATATGCACTCCTCACGCTTTCGGCGTCCCTGCACAATATCCTTTGCCATCTGCACACAGTTGCTACCACAGCGACTGCAGCACTCTGGGTCAGACATCGGCAAGATCGGGAAAGTCTTCGCTAATACTAGGCTGGCCAAGTCATCTATGTCCCGCTGGAAATTGAATATCCTGATGCCCTGATAGCTCTGTAGTTGTTCGGAGATCAGTCCGCCGATGGCGATTGTGCTATCATCCAGCAGTTCATCGAGTTCAGAGGTGGAAGCCGCACAGACAATCTTGGGAACAGCGGCATCCTTCATACCTTCAATGATCAGAAAATCAGCAGTTAGATGCGGAATCATCTCCCCCAGAGCAAGCTGAGTGGGGAAGATCAGCGCAGTATCCTGCAATCCCCGGGCAAATGTCTGCAGACTGCCAGCTTCGATGTGCAGGGCAGAGTTCTTTCCGGGAGTATCAGCCCGATACTTTTCGCTGTGAATATCCTTGATTGATGCCAGGCGCAATGACCTTTCGCTAAGGGCCTTGATCAAAGCAGTAACGATGGAGGTCTTGCCGCTGTGGTGATAGCCCACCACTCCCAGAGCGTTCATAACAACGCCTCCGGCATGATCAGGACTACCGAGGTGGCACTCATGCCTTCTGCACAACCCGATACCCCCAAACCTTCTTCGGTGGTGGCTTTGATGGATATCCGATCCAGATCACAGGCAAAATCCTCTGCCAGATTTGCCCGCATGGCATCAATGTAACCAGCCAGTTTGGGGGCAGCAGCGCAGATGGTGGCATCAAGATTGGATAACACATAGTTACGCTGCAGCACCATGGCATAACACTTGCGCAGCAGAATCCGGGAATCAATATCTTTAAAACTGGGATCACTATCGGCAAAATGACGGCCAATATCACCCAAAGCCATTGCTCCTAAAAGTGCATCACAGATACTGTGGATCAATACATCCGCATCAGAATGTCCCAAAAGACCTTTCTCATATGGAATCTCCACTCCGCCCAAAACTAATCTTCGTTGCTCCACCAGGCGATGTACATCATATCCAAAGCCGATCTTCATCTTAATCTACCGTAATGGATTTGGAAACATTCTTGGGCACATCAGGGTGCACACCGTGATCTTTCACACCCAGCAGATCCAGCTTCTTCATCTTTCGGATGCTCATTCTCAAAGCCAGTAGCTGTAAAACGATGGTGGCGGAAAAACAAGTCATCAGGCTGTCACCGGTCTTGGGCAGCATGACGTAAGCCCAGTGATAGTAACCAGCCTCATTGGGATTTAGCGAGGCATTCTTCAAGAGATGCTCGTTCTCCTCGGCAATCACATAGGTGTTTGAACCCCGGATTTTGTGAGTATTGATCTGGGATATGGTGAGGTTTACATCCCGCTCATCGGGTCCGGTTACATAGATCAGGGGATAATTGCGATACAAGGGTTCAAAGAAATCCTGACCCTGAACGGTTTTATTGAACAACTCTGTGCCTGCTGCCGATAGATTGAAGGGCATATTGTGCGTAAACACATAGTCTGCCAAAGCCTTCAACAGGTCTTTTTGCTCTTTGGCAGAAATACCTTTGGCATTTGCCTGTTCATCAATATCGTCAATCAACTGGCTGAACGAACGCACAAAACTGCGCACATGCTTCACTCCAAACACTGTGTTTTTCCCCAGAATGGTATTTGGGCCATGCTTGAACTCACTGGCTTCACGACCCTCCGCATGATTCAACACAGTTTCACGGATCTTCAGTGCACCTTCCATCGCCACTCCGCTGATCTTGGTAGCAAGAATGTGCAAGGAGGGTTCCATATAGATCTTGGCGGCCATGCTGTCAATCATATCATCCGTCTTTACTACCGTTTCTTTGAGCAACATGGGGATGTCAGCCAGGGATTTAAACCTCCGCACCAGCATTTCTTGCCGTTGCTTACGCTCATTGGGATCGAGATCCGTATCAAGCTCTTTTAGCTTCATATCCGCAATCCGGATCGCCAGATAGTAAAACAAAGTGATCTGATTCATGAAGCTCTTAGTGGCCGGAACCGCTATCTCAGGACCGCATAGGATTGGAATGGCGACATCGCTCTTTTCCTGACCCAAGGTGCTGTTCATATTGTTTACCAAAACCACCTTGCGCACATCCAGATTGGTGGAGTCAATATCGTTGAAGATATCAATCAAATCCTTGGTCTCACCGCTTTGTGAAACTCCAATGATGAGGTCGTTATCTTTGATGCTATAGGAATACTCTCCCCTAAAATCACCGGGGAGGATCGGGATCAGCTCTATCTTGGCAATCTCATTGAAAAACAGTGCTGCAATCTTTGTGGCATGAAAGGATGTGCCACATGCGATGGAATAAGCATTGCGATTGTTGCTGATCGTATTTTTGATCAAAGAAAGGAAATCCTGAACGCTATGCTCAAACTCTGATACATCCACTTGCTCCGAGATGCTATCCAGGGCTTTGGCGATTATAAGCCGCTGCTGATCATATTCTTTGCCCATCAGTTCGATAAAGATGTTCTTTTCGTTGGAGAAAAAATACTTCTTGTCAAAATCCTCTTTTACCGCTACATCAAAGATGGCACTGTAATCCTTCTGGGCACTTGCATAGAAATCCTGAACTGTTTTGGAGGCACACAAATCATCAAAACGCTTAAGCTTGGATTCCGGATTGGTTTCTCCCAGGATTTCCAGCATACTCTTGGTAAGCAAGTCGCGCACACCCGCAGAGTCAATGATCTTCAGCATGGATTTTCCGGTGTTTGATCCACCTTGGAAGAGCTTAATCAGCTTTCCTGTGGATTCGCTTTGGGCATAGATTTCCTGCTCCATGAAATACTCAAACTCCGGCAGCAACTCCACATCCTCGGCTCTGAGCTTG
>JALNYD010000117.1 GCA_023230025.1 Candidatus Cloacimonadota bacterium
CAGTCCTTACAACTGCAATTTTACCATCAGCATTTTCCCAACTTAGATCGCTCTTGATGACCACGATGTCCTGATGCAGGATTACGGGCTCCATGCTCTGTCCATTTACTTGAAAGACAGTATATTGCTTGGCATTTCCGGGCAGAAATGAGACTGGCAACTGAATCTGACCCATCTGACTCCACTCGTCTTTGATCTCCATAGGAGGTCCGGCAGCTATTTCACCCACTATTGGGAAGGTGATAGACTGAGTGGGATCGAAGTCCTGATTGGCGATGGGATGCAGGATTGGTGAGATTATGGCTGGAGTTGATGTATTTGGATTGTTTTGGGTTGTAGGTGCCTGATTCGATTGGATAAGCTCTTGGAACTCATCCTTGGCATACATAGAACCGTTTCCCGTAAAGAGCCAGTGGAGGTTGATCTGATCTTTGGAGAGGGATTCCAAGAACTCTGGATCAGGGTATCTCTCGTTCAGTTTGTATCTTGATAGAGAGGCACGGGAGATGCCATACTTATTGGCAAACTGGTAATCCTTGAGGCGCATTGCCTTAATCACCAAGCTAAGGCGTTGTCCGATAGTCGGTTTATTCATCATGGTCTCCATACAGTAACTTTGCTATTGACTATATCCGCATGGCTGCAAGATTAGTTCCAGATGCCATTCTGCTGCAGAGCGGATTGGAGTCAATACTAAAGTGTATATTGTGACCCAAGTGGATTATAAAGTATTGCCGGAGAATGCGTAAGAAAGCTGGCAAACTCGCAGAAAGGACTTCCCAAGGTTCTGCGCTTGTGGTTGTTAGCACCCTACTATATACATAAGAGAGGTGTAGAATGACTACAGCGAAAGCACGACCAATTGGAAGGCAGAAACTGACGAAATGTGGGGATGTCCAAGCGAATACCCCTGTCCAAGCGGGGGGTGAAAAACAGCCTAACTCGTTGATAACTATGGTGAGAGGGCAAAATGTCCAAGCGCTTAGCCTCATTTTACGGCAGTCCCTGGGAAAATGTCCAAGCGGGTCACGGTTCTTAAAGGATATACAGATGGATTGTAGAGTCGATTACATCTGGCTGCCCTTGGACAGGGTAGCCATGCTGCTGGGCAAGAACCTGAAGACGATCAGGCGCATGGTAGCGGCCGGGAAACTGATAGCTCTCAAGCATCAGATCCCCACCAAGAACGGAGCCACGATCAAGACTTTCATCCTGGCTACGGAAGAGATCATTGCTGCCGAGTATGAGCATTATCGGGATAAGCTGAGAAGACCGGAACTCTACTTTGAAGAAGAGATCAAACTGGGCGAGTTCAGCTTCCCCAGTGTATTCCTGGTCTATTACGAGAATGGCAAGGATCTAGCCTCGAAGATCAGCGAGACTGCAGGAGGTTCAGATGTTTCCCTATAATGGCAGACCGACCGAGGAGTTCCTGAGAGAATACCGCAATAAGCTGAATGAGCTGCAAGAAATGCTGGAAAGCCAGGGACTGAAGCTGGAGATCAAGAGCGGTGGCAGATGCAAAGTGGCTCCAGAGGTGAGGGCTGGAATAGGCAAGGTTAGTGATGAAGGTGATGCTAATGTCGATTATAGCTTCCTGCTCGCTTACCGCCAGCAATACAATGCCAAGTCCAAAGATGATAGTTTAGAGGATAACCTGGAGTCGGAGACGGTCTATGAGACCTACGATGACTATCTGGAGTTTGAACGCAAGCTCACTTTGATCCACGAAGCCAAGGAAAATGGAGTGGTGATCGACTTCGGCAGTGACTTTCTCGACCTGGCTCCGATAGAAGAGGAAAGGCTCTTATACAAGGAAGAGGCTCAACTCTATGGCCGGTTCTGCCAGGAAGTGATTCGCAGGCTGTATGGAGCGGAATCCAAAGTATTAGCCTGGAAACGGATCACCAGTGACTATAACGGCAAAAGACTGGTTCCGGAGCTGTATAACCTCAAAGGACCCAGAAAAGAGAGAGCCCTTCGGGAATGGCTGCGCATCTACCATGAAACCAATCTCGATATGTTTGCCCTGATCCACAAGAGCAAGGGCAAGTACAAAGAACGCAAGATCAGCTATCAGGAACAGCAATACCTGCTGCATCTGCTGCTCAATCCCAATCGCATCAAGATCGGTTCTGCCATCGTCAACCTCAAACAGATGGCCAGAAACGGAATCATTGAATCCCAGGCAAATGAACGCACCCTCAGACGCTGGTGCATGGAATGGGCAGCCAGGCATCCCGCAGAATGGCATCAAGCCAGAGATGGTAGCAAGTTTGTTTCTGAGAATGTCATCAAGAGCATTATGAGACCCAAGCTGGAGATGGTGGGGCTTGGGCTCCTCTACGGCAGACCTGGTCTGGGGAAAACCACCTATGCCAGTAGAATAGCTTTTAGTCAGGGCTATCTCTATCTCAGGCTGGAGGCAACTACCACTCCTAAAGCCTTTGCATCCAAGCTGCTTTTAGCCTTATACAAGAGATTTGGCATGGGTGAATACATACCATACGGTACAGCAAATGACCTCTTCATGATGTGTATAACGGTTCTGGAGGATCACAAGGATACGATCATTGTGGTAGATGAGATAGACTACGCCTTCCGGCATCCCCAGCTCTTAGGTGCAATCAGGGATATAGTGGATGTGACCACAGCGATTGTCATCCTGGTCGGGATGCAGAATGCCAAGGACAAACTCAATCAGATCAACGAGTATTACTTCGACAGATGCAACTTCTTCTATGAGTTTCAAGACCTGCCCAAGAAGGACATAGCCCAGTTATGCAGTGAGATCCTGGAGATCAAGTTCCATCCTGATATTGTGGAATATGTCCACTTCCATTCCTGCGGCAATGTTCGTAAAGCCATGAAGCTAATCCGCTCAGTGGAAGAGATAGGCAGATACAAGAATCTTGAGGTAATCTCCCAGGCATATCTGGATGATTGAGGTCAGAATGACAGACAAAGAACTCATCCTCAACTTCATCAATCAGTATGATCGCCCGTTCAATGCAGAACTTATCTCAAAGCTGACCAGTGTTAGCAAGGAAGCTGTAGAAAAGCTACTGCCCGAACTGCTCCAAAGCCAGGCAATCAAGCAGATAGAAGATAGTCCTCCAATCTACGTCCGAGCCAATCGCTACCAAGCCAGGATCGGTTATCAGCACTACAAAGGCTGGACATTCAGCATAGCGGATGCCCACAGGCTTCTGGACGTTCTGGAACAAGGCAGATACAAGTCCATCCGAGATATTGCTCAAGTCATTGGAAAATCACGGCAGTGGGTCTATATCTATCTGGAGGCTCTGGCATCAATTGAGGTTGTTGATCTGAGGCAGTACATATACGTGGTTATTTCCCGCCAAAACGTGCCAAAAATCGGCAGGAAAGTCCAGAAAGGTATACTGGGTCAACTCAGGAGCTTGAATAAGAGTGGGGGCTATAGATTAATCAAGCACTGTTCATGTCTTTAATGATCAAATTGCATCGAGTAATATATACGTACAGGTCACTCATGTAAACTCAAACCTACTGCTGAGTAGCTAGAGAAACCTGAAGTGTATATATTAGGGTAATACAAACCTCAATTTGATGGCACACATCGTGAATATAGTCTTCTGATACATAGATGACACTGTTATCAATTTTTATACAATTTGGCTTTCCAATTGTTGTACAATATTGTGCATCTGTTAACATCGTGTTAAGCATCGAAAACTGCTCAGATATTCTATGCTTAAACGTTTCTTCTTGGTTATTAAATGATCTTTTTGAGTCAACATCTTCGGCTGTATTGGACAGGGTGCTACGCAATAACTTGATTATCGACACTACATTATGTAAGTGAATTCGTTTATTGTCATATATTTGATTTTGCAGCCCATCTAACGTGTTAATGTTTCTGTTGAGTTGGCTTACCTGAATATTGGATACACTGTTTTTGGTTTGATTCCTACGATTAATGACTGATGCAATATAAAATCCCAGGCATAAAGTAAGAATGTTAAAAACGAGGGCTTGAACTTGTATCTCAGTACTTATATGACCATTAAGCACCAACAGCAATGCTATCATTAATGTCATTCCTACTACAAGAGATATTAAGGACATTATGTTCAATTTCATTTTAACCCCTTTTAACGGGTTTCGCTTTTTCAAGGTATGATTTGATATCATCAACTAAATAGTCTTCCTCAACACTGATAATTTCAAGATGAGCAAGAATATCCGAGATGTTAAAGCCATTGTGCCTTATTAATCCACCAAAAGCCTCTTCCAGAAATGATGTTCCATAACCGCTAGTATTGTCTAAATCTATAACCAACTTCCAGTTGTTTTTGATAGCTAGGGCTATCTTATGTTTGAGAACCTCTTCTCTAAAGGCTTCTCCAGAATGAAGACCCTCGCTAATGTATCTCGGGCCTGGGGATAGTGTAAAGTCTGAGGCAACTTTGATTTCTAGTCTATTTGTCATGGTAGATATTCTCCTTATTAAGTTCCCAATATACAAAAGTACCATTGATTTTATTCTGTAGCTTCTTATAGATATCGTTTCCTACATCACTATAAACATCATTAGTAATAATATGCAATGAACTAATGCCTTTTCTGTCAAGAACTTCCTTAATGCCAGGGATACCTTTACCTCGATAAATCTCCCCTGTAGATGTGTTTGTCATTTCCCCGCTGAGCATTCTTCTTAGTATGTCGCAATTATTATGAAATTCACTAATCAGCATCTCATACTGTTTTTTTAACCAGTGAGTGCTCTTCTTATGTTTAAGACTTTGAAATATCCCAATGCCATAATCAATGAAAGCAAAAGATACCGAATTTGTCACAGAGTCTTTACTTATAGATAACCACCAATGTCTCTCGCCAGTATTTGTTAAAGAAGCATGGTTATTTGTGTTCTGCATCAATTCGATTATTGTTCTATATGCTCCTTTACTGTATCTTGGAGTACCCCACAAGAATTTAGTTGCATCGTCAAGAACCTCGGTAGCTAGATCGGAATTTACATCCTTATTGGCATGAGTAACAATTTGATTATCTGCGCTATTTAACAAGTAATGCTCATCAACTATATGCTTGGAGTTTAAGTAGTGAAAGAATTTCGAGTTTTCAAATTTAGATTTAGCAGTTTTGTTTACTGGATAGTTCCCATTATACTTAATATACTTTTGCTTGAACTCAATCATGATGGAGAGGAGTACAAGTATTGCATCATCATCGATCTCTACTACTTTTTTCATATTTACGAATACCGGAAGATTGTTTATATAGAAATAATGGAGATTACCAATAAACTGACAGAACTCCTCAGTGTTATTTAGCATCGAGCAAATCTCCGGAGCTGTAACACTATGTGCATTATCAGCCCTCAAATATGCATCTGAATGCTGCTTGGCTTCTTGACTCTGCTTTTCTTTGTGTCTTCTTTTTTCTCTCAACTTCCTTTTATGTACGATATTCCTCCTCCAACTTTTTCTTGCGTGTAACTGATTTCTGCGTTTGATTCCAGCGACCCTGGATTCACTATTGCGATAACTCATATTCCAATACTAACGTACGCAATTACAGATTGCTTTCAAGTATTCATGATCTTCCATAAATACTACAATAAAACTAATATACTCAGGCACATAACATTAGGTCTTTTGCGCGTGCTGGACATCAATCGATTATACATTAATACTCCTTTATGTTAAACAAATTCAAACAAGGATTGCTGTCATTCTCGACGTATTTCCAAATTATATATGCCATGAATTGAGTCAAGAATTAAAGAACCGTTCGCTTACCACCCTAATGTACCAAGAAGGCTATGGGTAAAACCCATTGACACAAATACCACTCCCCATATAGTCGGTTTTATTCGATTATATCCTGATTTGTCATTGTGATGATTGTGGTATTAATCAATGCTATCATTACTGTTATGCAAGGAGCAAGATGGAAGACAGGCTGCTATCTGTTGAGGACGTGAGACTCTATCTGGGAGTGAACAGAGATACTGTGTACAAGTGGGTGAACGAAAAAGGCTTGCCCGCATTGAAGATTGGTCGGTTGTGGAAGTTTCGGAAAGCCGATGTGGACGAATGGGTAAAACAATTTACGCATAAGAAACCTGTCGCAGCTAAGAAGAAGTAGCATCGGGCAGTTTAGTATCTAACCAATCCTCACACTTGGAAAACAAATAAATGCCAATGGCACGTAAATAAAGGGACTTGATGAAAAATAGGAAACCGAAATTCTCCGGGCACCAGACTTTTGTGACACGCTACGGATGGATCGAGAAGGGATACAGATTTGTTAGGGACGGCAAGAGCTTTAGCAGCCAAGATGCCATTGTGGACCTGGGCGTCGGCAAGAACATGGTGGAGAGCATTCGCTATTGGGTTGAGTTAACCGGAGTCACTGAGTCTGGAGCTACAAGCGAATTTGGAACGAAACTGCTGGACGAGAATACTGGTTGGGACCCATATTTAGAAGATAACAATTCCTACTGGCTTTTACACTGGAAACTGAACACCCACCCTGATTACATACACTCTGGGATGATTTTGTATTCCCATTTGCGGAAACCTGAGTTCAATAAAAGAGACGTTATAGATGCCGCCATCAGGCTACTAGATGCACATGGCAAAAAAAGCCCCGCAGACAGCATTCTGGCCAAAGACATCGATTGTTATTTACGGTTGTACGCCGGAACCAGAAGGTCAATCAATAAACAAAAGGATGAGAAGATTGGCAGCCCCTTTCAGGAGTTGAACCTGATCCAGTCAGTAAACGACAGCGATCTGTACAACTTCAACATCGGAAGCAAAAGCAACCTTGCCCCTGAGATCATTGGTTACGCTCTCTGGGACTACATGAGCAGACAGAAAAAAATCGCTATCACCATTAACGAAGCCATGTACCGTGAGTACAGTCCGGGGCAGATATTCATGCTGGATGAGAATACGATCGTGGAAGCCGTGGAACAGCTAAGTAACGAACCCAAATGGTCAGAGGCCTTTGGTTTCAGCGAGGCTGCGGGAGTTGCCCTAATCCACTGCAATCTTGTGGAAGGAAATGATATCCTGGATCACTATTACAAAAAGGCTGTGGAAGCATGAAGACGCTGGTCAATGAATATGTTGGCGTAGCTTCACGCTTTACCCGGTCTGTTAACCTTAATGCCGACTACAGCAGGGAAACCCAGGACTACGGATACATCGTCACCGGAAATGTGCTCTCTTCTTTAACCCAAATCCTCTCCGGACTGATCAAGAAGGGTGGACAGAAGTCGTATTGCCTGTTTGGCTTGTACGGATCGGGTAAATCAGCTTTTGCGGTATACTTGGCTCAGCTTCTCTCGATGGATAACGGGCAGGGACAGAAAGCTCGGGAACTGCTAAGAGGCAAAGCCATCGATCCCAAGATTGAGAACTTCCTGACTGATAGAAACAAGTCCTCATATCTTCCGGTCTTGGTAACCGGCAGACGCAGACCAATAAACCAACTGGTCATGGAGAGCGTAATCGAGGCTCTGCGTCAGCTCCCAGGCAGGAAAGACAACCTGGAACTGCTCAACGAGCTTGAAGAACAGTTGAAAGCTGAATTATGGCATGATTCCCAGATTGTGCTGCAAGCCATGGATAAACTGGGTATTGCGTCAAAAAAGGCGGGTTTTGCGGGTGTCCTGCTGATAGTTGATGAAGCCGGCAAATCTTTCGAGTACGCACTCAGCGACCGGGAGGGCGGAGATGTGTTCATCCTGCAGGAACTGGCTGAACATGCGGAAAGGCTGATCAAGTATTCCATGCTGTTCGTTATTACTTTGCACCAGCAAATGGATAGCTACAGCGAGTTGCTTTCACGGACCAATAGGGCTGAGTGGGCAAAAATCCAGGAACGCTTCGTAAACATCCGTTTCGCGGAACCTGCAAGCAGCACGATACAGATGCTGGCCGAGGCGATAAAACCTCTAAAAAGTGCCCCAAAGGACGTTAAACAGGCTCTTGAGCGGGTGATCAAGAACCTGCTGAAAATGGAAAGCATAATCCCACCTGGTCTCACTCACGAATCATTTGCAAAATCCGTTCATAAAGCCTGGCCGATACACCCCACGCTGCTGCTTGCCCTGCCATACATATTCAAACGATTCGCACAAAATGAGCGTTCGATTTTCTCATACTTAGCCAGCGAAGAGTATGCCGGA
>JALNYD010000003.1 GCA_023230025.1 Candidatus Cloacimonadota bacterium
AGGGAGGCAAATCCGCGTGACCGCTGCTGGAAGTCGAAAGCGCAGCTAATATTCGGCTCCGTTTCAGGATTAAAGACTGCAAATAATTGATTTGGCTTCATAGGGATTGGGGTAGCGCTTTCAACTCCCAGAGAGGATATTCTGCGGGGAACAAAAAACCCCGGCGCTGGAGGCAACCGGGGAGGAAAGATAGTCATTTGATCCTATTTCATCATGACCACTTTATGAGTCAGGGTTTTACCATCAGCCTGCATGCGCATGAAATAAACTCCGCTGCCAAGCTGTTGTCCGGCGTCGTTTCTGCCGTCCCAATCCAGACGATACCAACCGGAATTTTGGGATCCATCCAACAGATTGCGTACTTTTTGTCCTTTCGCATTGTAAACCACGATGTAGACCCTGGAATCCTGCTCCAGTCCATACACAAGTGTGGTTGTCGGGTTAAAGGGATTGGGATAGTTTTTCACAATGCCGGTAATTGCTGGAATACTGGGAAGTCCTGGTTCGATACCCTCAAAATACACGGGAATGGAGCCATAGAGTTGGCTGCTACCATCAAAATCAACGCTTTCTAACCAGTAGTAATATGTACCGGGAGCATACAATTCGCGGTCATAAAACACATAGTACTGCGCCTGAGAAGTATTAGTGGCATTGATGAACACATCCAAAAGAAGCGCTTCAGCAAACAGGTCCGATGTACCGCGATAGATCTGGAATCCGGATACATTGGTCTCGGATTGAGTCTGCCACTGCAAGCGAATGCTATTGCCCTGATACATCTGAGCATTGAAGAAGGAGAGCTCCACGGGAAGAGTTTGGTTATCTTCGCGACCGATGGTGAAGCTGGCTTTTGCGCCGTTTTTACCCGCAGTCTGGGGGAAGGTATAGCTTACCACCAGTTTACGGATGCCATCGGAATTGGTGAAAGTCCCGGTGATTCCCGTGGTAGAACTACCAACATACAAAGCAGGAGTGATCCCGGACCAATCAAAGCTGTTATCATCATCAGCAGTCCAATAAAACTCATAGTCTTTACCCGGTTGGCTTCAGTGTCATTATTGATATAACCATTGATTGTCCACTGCCGTTTGATGTGTTCCGGGTAGTTGCCTCCCAGGTCTGTAGCAGCACTAAACCCGCTGATCAGATTTCCGCTTTCAGCAATCTCCAGGCGTGTAGAATTGGGTGAAGACATCCCGTCAGTATTCGAAGCACCTGTTACCTGGCCTCTGGTGACGGTAAGTGTACCATCGATGATTATCGGTGTTAGAAACTCCACTCCCTCAGGGTTGTCAACTATCAAATTGTTCAAATTACCACCATCATTTTTAAAGTACTGCTTGGCATCCCCCGCAAAGGTGATGCTGGAGCCTGCGCCACTGGTGATGGTACCGTTGTTGTAAAGATTACCATAGATAGTTACTGAACCATTGTTCTCGAATGTAGCGCTATAGCCAATCTCAAACAAGGCTTTATCGTTGGGATTTGTAAGATTGGCGGGATTTTTAGCATTAACTATTATATTGCCATTATTTATAAGATCGATATCCGGATTAATCCCATTTTCAACACTCAGCCTATTACCCCCACCAATGATAAGTGTGCCTCCGGATTCGATGCTCATCTGATCCACATCGCGGGAAACGTGATCCAAAGTAATGGTACTGCCAGTTGCCACGATAATGCCAAACGAATTGCTCAAACCGGGGTAAAGCTGAGATCCTGGGGTGTTTTGAGTGTCGTAAGGTCCAGCTGCGCCGGTGAGAGATTTCAGCCAGTTTCCATAGTCCGACCAGTTATAATCAATAGTACCCGGGGATGGCGTTTGTACACTCTTATAATAGTACTGTGGTATGGTTTCTGCCGGAACAAAACTGATTCCCACACCACTCACATTCGGATAATATCCAGCTGTAAAAGACCACACATTCACAAAATCCCAGTTAACAAAGGTCGTCTGCGTTCTTAATAGAGTATCTGTTCTTGCCATTTCAGTCAGTATTCCCGATACAGGATTGTCCAAAAGGTCCGTGATTGTTGCGGAACTCAAGTAATAGCTGTTTTGTACCGAGGCTGATCCGGAATAACCACCCAATCCGGGAGGAAGCTTTCCATCTACTCTGCCGGTAAGGCCACCAATGCCGCCATCCCAGGTACCGTGTCCTGATCCTGAGGCTATCCCTTGCTGCACATTCCCAGTGGCATAACAGCGGAGGATCGCGCCATCAATGGTACAACCTGCCAAACCGCCCACGCGGTCACCCCCCGTCACCTCGCCAAAGGCAAAGCTATCGTATGAAATCCCGGTTTCATTACAACCAACCAAACCACCGTACTTGATGTTATATGGATTTGTGCCCGCACCAGTTACCGGGTCATTAGGGTTGATCTTGTAGTTTCCGGGATGGGTGGATTCCACCTTTACATTAGCCCAGCAGTATCGGATCACCGGTATCTGTTGCTTACGATCGCTATTATTTGCACCCACCAGCCCACCGGTGGCGCCGAATCCCCTTACAACTACAATTGCATCTCCTTGATTATAAACTGTAGCGTAGCAGCGAGTGATGTAGACCTTTTTCGTAGCGGATGAGCCTATCAACACCTTTCCCACCAAAGCGCCTGTGCCCCTTTTACCTGTCACATTTGGGTTGATTATCCCCAAGTCTTTGATCTCGGTATTGGCATCTGTGCCGCTGGTCACATAGCCAAAAAGACCAACGTTGTCGGTTCCATTCTGCGGTAAAGCATCATCATTAGCAGCATCAGCCCCGCGATTGATGTAGAGATTGTAAATATCTTTGCCGTTACCGTCGTAGACGCCTTTGAATGGACTTCCCTCAGTGCCTATTGGATCCCAACCCTTGGCTGCTTCCCACATCTGTGTCCAATTTCCTGCCTCAAATGAAGACCCGGAAGTATGGGATGTTGAGCACCAATAGGCATAATCTCCATACTTACGGATATTGCCTTCCTCATAGGATGTGGATGTAGCCCAACTGATTATGCTGTCAGGATGAGTTACGTTTAGGTTAATATTTCCACTTTGAGTGTAAGACCAGTCAAGGTGATTACGCACATTCCATAACTGCAGCACATTAGCCACAGATACCTGGGCATAAACAGCTCCAAACATACCAACCAAAATAACAACAAGGATTATCCTTGTCCAGTTCACTAAAAAGCATCTCATAATCTCTCCTTTTTGTCTGGGACTTGAGCCCTGTAAGCTGGGCTTCAGCTTCTGTTGATAACCTAATGTAGAGAGTTGCCAACCTCACTCTTCACAGGTATCACAATCTGCAAAAGTCAAATTTATGTCAAGCACATTTTTTGTTGTCTTTTGCTAAATGTGTTAACTTCTTATCCCGAAATATAATCTCCAGCCAGCGCCATCCTTATGCATGGTTAACAGCCACTTGCCATGATCCAATTCACCATTTATGAAACCCATAATGGATACTTATGTGTGGCCTTTGGGTGAATGTTTTCCCTGCAGGCAGGCTATTCCCAGGCATCAGAATAGCATCAAATCCTTAGCATGCCCCAAGTCTATTTGTGCTTCAGTTCCAGAAAAGCATTGACAAAATCATCACTATATCAATTAAATGCAGTTAGAAGAAACTTCATGTTCAAATTGGAGTTATCCCCTGAAAGTTTATGGAGGTATATATGCCACAGCTGCCGCCAATATGGTATTTGGCGCCCTTTGGGGCTGTTTCGGCGCTGATTTTTGCCTATTTCTTTTATCGCAGTGTGCGAGCTCATAACCCAGGCAATGCCCGCATGGTGGAGATCGCCGGTTATGTCCGTGAGGGAGCTTATGCTTATCTTTTACAGCAATACAAAGGCATCAGCATCTTCTTTGCCATTGCCCTGGCAGTCTTTCTATTTCTTGCCTATGGTCTCAGAGTTTTGGATCCAATGATCCCCTGGGGATTCATGAGCGGAGGGATAATGAGTGGTCTGGCGGGTTTCATCGGCATGAATACTGCGACAATGGCATCCAGCCGCACTGCTCAAGCCTGCTCAGAAAGCCTGAATCGCGGCCTGAAGGTAGCCTTCAGGGCTGGGGGAGTGATGGGCTTAACTGTGGTGGGGCTTGCTCTGGTGGACATCTCTGCCTGGTTTTACATCCTGAATCTGATCGGTTATCCTCTGGAGAAAATCGCTGTTGTGATGCTCTCCTTTGGGATGGGCGCCAGCACCCAGGCGCTATTTGCCAGACTGGGTGGAGGCATATACACTAAGGCTGCAGATGTTGGTGCAGATTTGGTTGGCAAAGTGGAAGCTGATATTCCGGAAGATGATCCCCGCAATCCTGCCACCATTGCAGACAACGTCGGCGACAACGTTGGCGACGTAGCAGGCATGGGAGCCGATCTTTATGAATCCTATGCTGGATCCATCCTGGCTACTGCTGCTTTGGGCATGAGTGCCGTTCTCAGGCTTTCTGCCACCAATCCAGCGATCAGTTCATTCATGATCAATTTCATCGCCGCTCCTCTTGTTTTGGCTGGTTTTGGTGCGCTTCTATCGATCATAGGCATCTTCATTGTCTCCACCAAAGAGGACGCCGGAATGAAGGAACTAATGGCAGCGCTGAATAAGAGCGTTTATCTGAGCTCAGTGCTGATTGCCCTGGCCTCTTTTATAGTATGCAAAACACTATTGCCCAGCGAGTACTATCTGGGCATCTTTCTTTCTTCAGTGGTGGGTCTTGCGGCAGGAATCCTGATCGGACATACTACTGAAATGTGGACTTCGCATTCCTATAGAGCTACCCGAAACATTGTCAAACAGGGAGAATATGGCTCTGCCACTGTGATTCTGGAAGGAATCAGCGTGGGAATGCTTTCCACTGCGATGCCGGTGCTGATCATATCAGCAGGCATTTTGATCGCCTATGTGGTTTCCGGGGGATTTCATCATGTCGAGCTGGGGCTTTATGGCATTGGCTTTGGTGCCGTGGGCATGCTTGCCACTCTTGGAGTTACTCTGGCCATGGACGCCTTTGGCCCGATTGCCGATAATGCCGGCGGCAATGCTCAGATGGCATATCTTCCCAAAGAAGTCCGCGAGCGCACCGACAATCTGGATGCGGTTGGCAATACCACTGCCGCAATCGGCAAAGGCTTTGCTATCGGTTCCGCCGCTCTGACTGCCATGGCACTCCTGGCTGCTTATCTGGAAAAAGTGCGCGATGCCTTTGTAATGCTGGGAACCAAAGTGGGTGAAATCCAATATCTTGATATCAGATATGGATCTGTTAGCGAGCGTGTTGAAGCATCCCTCGCCAGCCTGAATCAGTTCATAGATTACTATCAGGTAAATCCCCTCAATCCCAAGTTCCTTTTAGGTATATTCATAGGCGCAATGGTAGTCTATGTGTTTTCTGCTCTCACCATTAAAGCTGTGGGCAAAGCAGCCGGGCTGATGGTGAAAGAGGTGCGACGTCAGTTTACTACAATGCCCGGAATCCTGCAGGGAAAAACCAAACCTGATTATGCCCGATGTGTAAAAATCTCCACCATTGGAGCCCAGCAACAGATGATCCTTCCCGCCATCATCGGCATCGTTACCCCCATTGCTGTGGGTTTGATTCTGGGTGTCGCTGGAGTTTTGGGAGTGCTGATAGGTGGGCTTACCACTGGTTTCGTGACTGCTGTGATGATGAACAACGCCGGAGGTGCCTGGGATAATGCCAAAAAATACGTGGAAACCGGAGAGAGTGGCGGAAGCGGTTCTGCTGTGCACAAGGCCACCATCGTCGGTGATACCGTGGGCGACCCCTTCAAGGATACCGCTGGACCCTGCATCAACATCCTGATCAAGCTTATGAGCATGGTCTCAATCGTGTTTGGAGGCTTCATTGTGGCTTATTCACCAAAGATTGAAGCCTTATACACCCCCAAAGCAACCAGGCAAATTGAACAAAGTGCCCCCGTCAGCCCTCCTGCTGACAGCATCCTGATTCAGGATCAAATACTGATGAAATGAAAGAGAATATTCGCAGAGAAACACGTCCCATCTTTTTAGGGGGATTTCAGATTGGCGGTTCTGCCCCAATCTCGATCCAAAGCATGCTCAGCGTCAAGACTTCTGATCTTGATGGGGCTGCACTGCAAATCCGCAGATTGATCGCTGCGGGTTGCGAGATTATTCGCTTCTCCGTAATGGATATGGACGATGCCCGTGCGATCAGAAGCCTCAAACGTATCAGTTCGGTGCCCCTGATTGCCGATATTCACTTTGATCACAAGCTGGCGATCGCCGCCATCACCAATGGCATTGACGCTCTAAGGATCAATCCCGGCAATATCGGCAGCGCTCAAGGTGTTGAGAGCCTGGTAGCAGTTGCCAAAGCACACAGAATCCCGATTCGCATTGGCGTTAATGGGGGTTCTTTGCCCAAAGACCTGCTGGCCAAATATGGCCATGGCAAGGAAGCAATGGTGGAAGCAGCCCTCAGGCATGTGAATATCCTTGAAAAACTGGGCTTTTTGGAGATCAAGATTTCTGCAAAAGCCTCTTCCATTGATCTGATGCTGGCCAGTTACCGGGAGCTGAGTAAACGGGTAAACTATCCTTTGCATTTGGGACTCACCGAATCCGGTACATTGCTCTCCGGAAGCATCAAAAGCTCCGTCGCCCTGGGCATTCTTTTAGAAGAAGGCATTGGTGATACCATCCGGGTTTCCCTAAGTGCAGATCCAGTGCAGGAAGTAATGGTTGCAAAACAGATTTTGATCGCTCTGGGCTTGCGCAAGGGTTTGAACATCGTATCCTGCCCCACCTGTGGCCGCACCCGCATCAATCTGATCGCTCTGGCCGAGAGGGTGGAAGAAGCCCTTGCCGAGTTTCAGGATGAAGAACTCACCGTTGCTGTGATGGGTTGTGCCGTCAACGGTCCCGGCGAAGCCAGAGAAGCAGATTTTGGCATTGCCGGAGGTGTGGGCGAAGGATTGATCTTTGCTCGCGGCGAGATCATCGCCAAAGTTCCCGAACAGAATCTGGTGGAGGAACTGCTCAAGCTGATCAGGGAAAGCCGTTGATATGCTGCTGCAGATCTTTCTAAGCTTTCTAAAGATAGGTGCATTCACCATTGGTGGAGCCTATGCCATGATCCCGCTGATTAAGAAAGAAGTGTGCGAAACCCGCGCCTGGATCAGTGAAGATGACTTTCTAAATGGTCTGGCTGCCGCCCAAAGCTGTCCCGGACCAATTGCCGTGAACATCAGCATCTACACCGGATACCACGTAAAAGGTTATCCTGGAATGCTGATGGCCGTCCTGGGCAGCATCTTGCCTTCCACGATCTCCATCATCCTGATCGCCATGCTCTTTAATCAATATGCTGATCAGATTTTGGTGCGAAAAGCCTTCAGTGCCTTGCGTCCGGCTGTGGTTGCCCTCATCGCCGTTCCCCTGATTCAGATGGCGCAAAAGAGCGGTCTCAACCAGAAAAACGCCTGGTTTCCCTTTGTCATCGCCATCCTGGTGGGAACTCTGAATATCTCGCCGGTTTATCTGATCCTGCTTACCATCGTCTTTGCCGTCTGGGAATCCCACCGATGATCTATCTGCAAATGCTCTTCACTTTCTTCAAAATTGGACTCTTCAGCTTTGGTGGAGGCTATGCCATCCTGGCCATGATCCAGCAGGAGGTGGTGGTTAAGAACGCCTGGCTCACGGAAGCTGAGTTCGTGCAGGTCGTGGCGATCTCTCAGATGACCCCGGGGCCAATTGCGATCAATGCCGCCACCTTTATCGGCTATCAAAAAGCCGGAATCCCGGGCTCATTGCTTTGCACCCTCGGTGTGATATTGCCCTCCCTGATCATCATGCTCCTGATCACTATCAGTTATCTCAAATTGCGCAATCAGAAATGGTTTCAAATGGTCTTCAAGCGCTTGCGCTTACTCTCTATAGGACTGATTGCGGCAGCGTTGATTATGATCCTGGGTCATGCAGTGGAGAGCATCTTTTCCATCATCATCTTTGCGCTTTGCTTCATCGCTACCTGGAGATTCAAGCTCAATCCCTTTACCATGCTGATCGTCAGTGCCCTCGCTGGCATCTTCTTTGGGAGCGCATAATGTGTGTTTCCCGACGGATTCTTCCACTCTGCCTATCGCTAATCCTTACGCTACTGACGGGGGCCTGCGCCTACAAGGGCGGGAATACCTTTCCCCTGGATCCGCTCTATCCCCGATATGATTCCTATTTTATGGATATGAATACCATCTCTAAACTTCATCCGGATCTGATCATGCTCCACATCATAGGTTTTTCCTCTTCCGACGATCAACCAATATTCGGCTTCAAGCTGGGCAGGGGTCTTCGCGAGATCCTGATCATTGGGCAACATCATGGCGATGAAGTATTGGGCGTAGCGCTTAGCATGTATCTGGCTGAACACATGATAGAAAGTTATGATAACGACAAGCGGGTGCAAGATTTGCTGGATGAATATACTCTCTGGATTGTCCCCACCATCAATCCCGATGGATGGCAATTTGTTAGCAGGGGAATCACCAAAAGCAAGCGCAAGAACAACCGGGATACCGATGCCAATGGCAAGTTTGACATCCGTACTGATGGCGTGGATCTGAACCGCAATTATCCCATTTTTTGGGATCTGGACGGAGAGTCAAACACATTTAGTTCATACTACAAGGGCTCCGCGCCCGCCTCAGAAAGTGAAGTACAGAGCGTTATTGCCCTGGGCAGGAAACATGATTTCGAGCTCGCGATCTTTTACCATTCATCAGCTTCCGGCGCACTGAATGAAACAATTTTCCTCCCAGCCGTGGAGGAGCCCGATTCCACCTTTACCAGGCTGCAGGAGCTTGCCGATCTTTATGCCCGATCTGTACCCAGGGACTACCAAAAGGGAACCTATCAATTGCATCAGGGCAGCACATCCAAGGTGGGAAACGCGCGCAACTTCTTTTATCACAGTCTCGGCGTGCCGGCAATGCTGATCGAAGTGGGTGGCGTAAACAAAGATGGCGTTAGCATTATCCATCCCCCCGCCCGGATGCTGAGGATTATTCAAAAACGGCATCTGGATGCACTTCTCAAAACTCTGGAAACGATGATTTAACCCACCATTAGTGCTTGCCTCCCTTGGACTTCAATCCGAAGGATTGGAGTTTGGACTTTGGACATTCTGTCTCCGTAGATTTCCCTGTTAAGCGATTCTTGCAGGTATGCAGCAGCATGACCTCAGAGATAAGTCCCGAAAACGGGACGGTATTTTACATGAAAGCCATAGGATTCGACACGTCTCGTGTCGACGGAACGTAGTTCCGTAACTGTAAGCAGCTTCGCTGCTTTTGCAGACGAGACGTCTGCAATCCTATCACAGGCTTTCATTATCAGTTGTGAAAGCTGTTTCATTTGGGTTTAGATAGCACACCGACACACATAACACTATGAGTCCTGTATGGACGACATAGATGAATCACCTTAGCCACCTTGATCAATATACGTGCAGCGGAATGCCGTTCCTACGGAACTCTAATCCCTTGTGTGAAACCGCATGCTAGCTAAAACGCCGTCCCGCTGGGACTCTTATATTGTTGAGCCATTAGTATTTGCGGAAAACCTGTTACACCGATGCAAACAGGTTTGGGGTTAATGGGGGCTCTTATGGTGCTACGTGAATTTCTACTTGCAAAGGATTTGTCCAAACTATAGACTTCAATCCGAAGGATTGGAGTTCAAGCAGCGGTGTCGCCTTCACTGATCACCTTTCACCCTTTACTGTTCACTGTTCACTGTTCACCGTTCACTCCCCATTAACTCCAAAGGAGGTGCGGCTATAACCAAGTACCACCCATATCCTATCTTTTTACTGGGAATATCACCATACCGGATTAGACTATCATAAAAACCACTAAAAAGGAGCTAGCCATGTTTGCTCGAGAAATCAAGAACAAGGTTTACTACGTTGGAGTTCAGGATTGGGGGCGCAGACTTTTCGATTCCCTGATTCCGCTTCCGGACGGCACCAGTTACAATTCATATTTAGTGAAAGGATCGGAAAAGACGGCAATCATCGACACTGTGGATCCGGATTTCGCCGAGGAATACTTACAGAATCTGGAGGGCTTGGATAAGCTGGATTACATCATTACGCTTCACTCCGAGCAGGATCACTCCGGCAGTATTCCGATCTTGCTGAACCGCTTTCCCCAGGCTCAGGTAGTCTGTTCGCCCAAGGCCGTTGATCTGCTCAAAGAGCATCTGGGACTGGATCCTGCCATCATCAGAGCCGTGGAAGATGGTGAAATCATCTCTTTGGGTGATAAATCACTACGTTTTATTCATACCCCCTGGGTTCATTGGCCAGAAACTATGGTTGCCTATATGCCGGAAACCAGGATTCTCTTTAGTTGCGATTTTCTGGGTTCACATTCTGCGGGCACCGATCTGTATGATAATGGCGATCCGCTTGTGATGGAAGCTGCCAAACGCTATTATGCCGAGATTATGATGCCCTTCAAGAGTCAAATCCGGGGAAACCTGAAGAAGGTGCGCGAACTGAATATTGAACTGATAGCTAACAGCCATGGCCCCATTTGGAACCACCCGGAAGACATCATTTCAGCCTATGAAGATTGGGTTTCTGACCGGGTCGATAATAAGGTAGTGATTCCCTATATTTCAATGCATGGCAGCACAAGGAAAATGGTGGATTATCTAACTAAAGAACTGGTTAGCCACGGCGTAAAGGTCGAGCTCTTTGATCTTGCAGTTACTGATATCGGGAAACTGGCGATGGCTCTGGTGGATGCCGCAACCATCGTGATTGGAAGCCCAACCGTTCATGTTGGACCCCATCCCATCGTAGCCTATGCCACGCTACTGGCCAATGCCATCAAGCCCAAAGCGCGCTATGCCGCAGTGATTGGCTCCTATGGCTGGGCAAATAAACTGGTGGATGGCATCCTTGGCCTGATGCCAGGCTTAAAACCCGAAGTTCTGGGAGCAGTAATCTGCAAGGGAGAAGCCAAAGAACCCACCCTCAAAGAACTAAGCGATCTGGCAACACTGATCGCAGAGAAACATAAAGCCCTCTAAACATCACATGTAATCAGGTAAATGAGCCCCATCTCATTTGGGGCTTATTTGTTTATCCTCTGCTTCTCCGCTCCCTGACTATCGTCAGGATGCGGTCACGATGCCGTTACTTTTGTGACCACAAGGTGACGGTATAGTGATGATAACTAACGGGGATGACAGGAGCTGATTGTCAGGGTTCAGTGAGTTAGGGATCGTTCCCAGGCTGAAGCAATATCATCCAGATCAAAACCTTTGCGATATAGCGAGGCAAAGACCTTTTCCTTTTGCTTGAATTGAGGCAGTTCCCGATACTGAATGCGTAGTTTATCTACCATCTGCAGCAGCATTTCCTGGCTCTCATCCACATCGATTGCTGCATCCAGTAGGGGAGCATAGATATGTTGAGGAATCTTGTGTGAATACAGCTTTTGGACAATGAAGCGTTTGCTTTTGGCGCGATCGATCAGGCTACGGATCAGGATTTCTGAAAAGCGGGTATCGTCTATGTATTTCTTATCTTTAGCAATGGTTATCGCCCTGTCAATGAGCGAAGGATGAAACTCCTTGCGCTTCAGGTATTCCCGGCATTGGTATTCGCTGTGTTCGGATTTTGCCTGATACTCGGATAGCAACCACCAGATGCGGTTTTCCAACAGTTTTAGCAGTTCATTTAATTGATCAGAATCCAGCTCCAGTTCATTGGCAAAGGGATACATAGAGCGGAGGGTTCTGATATCCAGAACCCCCCATATTTCGTTATCCAGGCTAACGTAAGCAGCCCGGGATTTATCATTCTTCGTCCAGTATCTCAGCTTCATCAGAACGTTGCGCTTCAGTGAACTCCTCGGGAGTGATCTTGGCGCGGAGCTTGGATTCGATCTCCATTAGAAGTTCAGGATTTTCCTGCAGATAGATCTTGGTTTTGTCTGCACCCTGACCCAGCTTGGCATCATTGTATGAATACCAGGAACCGGATTTCTTTACAATATCGTGCTGACTGGCCATTTCCAGGATGATATCCAGATGGCTGATGCCCTGGCCAAAGATGATCGGGAATTCAACGGTCTTGAAGGGTGGAGCAAACTTGTTTTTCACAACCTTGACCTTGGTGCGGGCTCCCACTACAGTAGGTTCACCACCGCCTTCCTTGATGGCTCCACCATAGCGAACCTCAAGACGAAGAGATGAATAGAACTTCAAAGCTACGCCACCGGTGGTGGTTTCAGGATTCACAAAAGCGGGTGTGCCAATCTTCATCCGGGTTTGATTGATAAATACCACTGCAGTGTTACTTTTGGCAACAATCGCCGTGAGCTTGCGCAGAGCCTGACTCATCAATCTGGCCTGCAATCCCACGTGGCTATCGCCCATATTGCCTTCAATCTCCTGACGCGGCACCAGCGCTGCTACAGAATCTACGATGATGAGGTCAACCGCTGAACTGCGTACGAGGGTTTCTGTTACTTCCAGAGCCTGTTCACCGCCATCGGGCTGAGACAGCAGCATGTTGTCAGTTTGGACGCCCAGACGCTTGGCATAGGCTACATCCAGGGCATGTTCGGCATCAATGAAGGCAACAATCCCCCCCTGTTTCTGACACTCTGCGGCAATGTGCAGAGAAAGAGTAGTCTTTCCACTGGCTTCAGCACCATAAATCTCGATGATGCGCCCCTTGGGGATTCCACCAATACCCAGAGCGATATCCAGATTGAACGCTCCGGTGGGGATTACTTCAACAGCTTGAATGGGTTTATCACCCAAACGCATCAGAGTACCCACTCCAAATCTCTTTTCGAGCTGAGACATTGCGGTTTTCAGGGCTGCATCTTTGTTTTTATCCAGCATTTTTCCTCCGTTTATTTTAGATTATATTGCTGTATTTCTTCATATATCGGGCCATCAGGCCTTAGAGTGCTGCGATACAAAGTCAGGGTATCCCAGCGTAATACTTCATTATTCACCGGATGCGAGAGCACACTGCGCTCAAAATCCGGAGTCTGCTGAGCTTTGATGCGTCCCAGGGTCACATGGAGCTTCAAAGCCTTGGGATCTGCATCGATCCCCAGATGCCGCAGGCTGCTCAAAAGCTGGCGATTTAACATCTGCAAGTCCTTATCCCTGCCATTGAGTTTTAACCAAAGCAGGCGCGGAAACTTTGCCGGAAACAACTCATAACCCTCGGCCTGCAGATAGGCGGCTTCGTGTTTTGCAGCTTCATTAGCCAGCAGATTGGATAGCGCAGCGACCTTGTGATCTGCCACTTCGCCAATAAAATTGACCGTAAAATGCAAGTTCTGAGGATGCACCCAATTGATGCCAGCTTTCGTAAGCCGGCTAAAAACCAGTAAAGCTTCCTGAAGCTCTGCCAGCAAAGGTTGAGGCACTTCCAAAGCAACAAACATCCGCATCAGCGCTTGTATCCAATATCCAACAAGAACTTCTTGCGGTGGGTAATATCTGTATCCAGTTCGATACCCCTTGGTGAAGTGCCATCAATAACCCCAAGGATGCCGGCACCCTGCTCGCTTTTTGCTACAATCACCTGCACTGGATTGGCAGTTGCACAAAAGATATTTACTACCTCCCGGCAGGCCTTGATGCCCGGTAACACGTTGATCGGGAAGGCTCCCCGCATGATGATCAAAAAGCTGTGCCCGCAGCCCAGACGGTGCATATTCTGTACTGCAAGATCAATCAATTCGTTGTCTGTGCCATCCTTACGAATCAGGCAGGGACCGGATGCTTCACAAAAAGCCAAACCAAATTGGATTCCCGGGACACTGTTCACCATCACTTCATAAAGGTCTTCAACCGTCTTGATGAAATGGCTCTGGCCCAGGATGATGTTGCAATCTTCTGGAAAGCTTAATTGCAGGTTTTGCAGTTCCATGAGGGTACCTCACATATCGGTATTATCTATCCCAAGTAAAAAAAAGCTAAAGCCTATGTCAAGCAAAATGTGCCACAAAGCGAAGTCCGCAGCCCACTCAGCCTTGCAGGCAACATCTAGCCAGCAATGGACGCTCTCCCCAAACACTCAGGTTCGGGGAGAGATCTTCTGTATAGATTGGAGTGTTTAGAACTTCACCGCGCGTTTACGCAAATCAAACAATCCCTGCATGATTGGTTCCAGGGGGCTATCCGAAGGCAGCACTGTGTCTCTTAGGCCTTCGGTATTGATCTGGCCAAGGCTCTGAGGGGCTTGCCCTTGCAAGCTTGAAAGCACTTCATTGGCAAGATTCGTCCAATAGGGGATATCCGCTGTTGCCGCTGAAATCCACTCCATCCGATAGAACAGACGGGTTAACTCATTAAACACCGTTGATTTGAGTGGATTGGCAAAGCGGGATACTTTTGCCTGATCTCCCAGGGTTGTACCTTCAATCTCCAGATAATTCACTCCGGGAAGAATCAGGTCACAATCCCGGTTATCCGGCTGATATGCGCATACCGCCACCTTGAATGCTGCTTTGACAGCCGGAAGAGCTCCAAAGGACAGGGCAAAATCCACAGGGCTATACTTCACAGCTTGCTTTGACATCGCCAGGAAACCACCGTGGTTACGATAATCCGTGGTATGCATGATGTTATCCGCCCCAGCCAGGTTCCAGATTGAGGCGGCAAGCTTTTCCGATATCCGGTTTTGGTTGTAGATAAACAGCCTGTCTTGGGAGGCTTCAATTCCCTTTAGATCGGGATATAGCTCATCCGCAAAACGAGTGAAGGGCTCGGATTCAGGGACATCAATCAGGATCAGCCTCTTTCCCTTTAGCTGTTGACGGCGAATCAGGCTGAGTAGTGTGCGATTCAAGGTTCCAACAACTACATATTCACGATAGTCTTCCAACTTGTCATAGGCCGTAGTTCGAGGTCTTAGATCCAGATAGGCGTCGCTGAAGCTCAGATAATCCTGCGAACATGACAACTGGCATTCAAAACTCAGAGCCACGCGCTCTGCAAGCAGCATTTCCTCCAGACAGATATGCGGGCTGATCTCTACGCTCTTGCTCTGGGCAAGCTTGAGCCGCGTTTGCAGCACTTCCAGAGCTTCGTTCCAGCTAATCTGGTGATAAGCTCCATCCATCAGCAACAATGGTTGGTGTAGCTTTTCGTTGTAGGCTTGCCAGCCAAAGCGTCCCTTGAAACAGAGGTTCTTCCCGTTGAAACCAGGAGTTATCTCCGGGGTAGTGATCCGAACCACTTCATTGGCCTGAACTTCGACCTGAATATCGCAGCCAGCACCACATAATCCACAGTTCTGCAGCACTTTGTCTTTGGCACGGGGATTCAACTTGTAATGCAGATTCCGCTCCACCAATGCGCCTACAGGGCAGACATCGATGCACTTGCCGCAGGCAACACAGCCGGTCTGAGTTAAGGACTCGCCAAACTCCGGAGCCATCACCGCGGCAAATCCACGATAGATAAAGCCCAGAACGTTGGCACCCTGGATCTCGGCACAAGTTCGGATACAGCGTCCGCAGTTGATACATTTATTGGCATCCCGTACGATAAAGGGATGGCTGTAATCGATCGGATGCTTGGAGATGCTGCCCAAAAAGCGCTCCATCTCAATTTCATATTCGCTGCAATAGTTTCGCAAAGAGCAAGTTTCATTCACCTGACAGCCACATTCCACGCAGCGGGAAGCCTCGGTTCTGGCTTCCGTTTCGCTAAATCCCAATTCCACTTCTGTAAAGCTGCTTTTAGCTTTTTCAAGAGGGATTTCCGGCATTTTTACCCGGGGAATCCGATCAAAGATGTCATACTCTTTGGCAGAAACATCTTGAACTTTCCTGGCTTTTTTAGCATCAAAAACGAACTTAGCTTTTGGCAATTCCCCTTTCAGCAGATAGGATTCGATGGCCTGAGCTGCCTTGCGCCCATCAGCAATGGCCTCAATGGCAGTGGCAGCACCGCGCTGGAAATCACCTCCGGCAAAGATGTTTGCCATTCCGCTATACATGGTTGTTTGATCCACGATCGCAGTTTGCCATCTGGACAGAGCTAATTGTTTGCCATTCAGAGTGTTTGGCTCTTCAGCAAAGATGCCCACTTCCGGCACTTGGGAAATTGCTGCAATGATGCTGTCAAAGCTCTGCACGAAGTATTCTCCGGTGGGTTCAGGGCGTCGACGTCCGCTGGCATCAGCATCGCCCAATCTCATCTTCTCGATTCTTACTTCTTTGAGGATGCCGTTTTCACCCAGATACTCAACCGGATTGCACAGATAGTGGAAGTTCACTCCTTCGTGTCCGGCTGCTTCGATCTCAAAATCCTCGGCGGGCATTTCAGCTTTGGTGCGGCGATAGATGATACTAACTTCGGCACCCAGACGGATGCAGGTTCGGGCACAATCAATAGCGGTATTTCCACCACCAACGATGGCAACCTTCTTGCCGATCTCCGGACTATGACCCTTGGCGTGGGCTTTGAGAAAATCTACTCCCAGATAACACCCTTTCAGATCGCTACCAGGAACCGGCATTGGCACAGCATTCTGAGCTCCCAAAGCCAGATAAACAGCATCATAATCCCGGCTCAGATCTTGCAGGTTAAGATCCTTGCCCAGAGCTTTTCCGCAATGGATCTTCATGCCTCCGGATTGCATCAGGGCTATTTCCGCATCCAGAATCTCCTTGGGCAGGCGGTACTCAGGAATGCCATAACGAAGCCAGCCGCCACACGCCTCTTCCGCTTCAAAGAGATCAACCTCAAAGCCATCAAAGCTTAGATAATAGCCACAGGTGAGCCCGCTGGGACCTCCGCCAATGATGGCGATCTTCTTGCCGGTGTCTTCACTTCGCTCTGGAGTATATTGCCAAAAGTCCTGCAAATCTTCATCGGCAGCATAGCGCTTGAGTTGCCGGATGGCGATGGGTTCGTCCACAATCTGGCGGCGACACTCCACTTCACAAAAAGCCGGACAGACTCTACCGATGGAAAGCGGCATGGGCAGGGTATCCTTGATCACTTTCACCGCTTCATGATATTTGCCATTGGCAATCAAAGATACATAGCTTTGAATATCCACTTGATCCGGGCAGGCGATCTTGCAAGGAGCTTCACAATCCGCATAGTGATTGCTGATCAGGAGTTCCAGTGCCATCTTGCGGGCATTGTGAATCTCTTCACTATCGGTGGTAATCACCATTCCTGGGCTCAGTTTGGTGCCGCAGGAGGTCACAAAGCCACGCCGGCCTTCCACCTTCACTGCGCATACCCAGCAGGAGCCATAAGGCTTTAATTCTTCATCATGACACAGGGTTGGAATTCTGATTCCTTCCCGTTGTGCCAACTCCAGGATCGTTATATCTTCAGGGGCTTCGATTGTTTTTCCATTGAGTACTACTACCATTATCTCATCCTTTCCTGATCGCTTCAAACTTACAGGCTTTGTAGCAAGCTCCGCACTTGATACACAGGTTTTGATCAATCATGTGAACCTGTTTAACCGCACCAGAAATGCAGGTAACTGGGCATTTGCGGGAGCAAGCTGTGCATCCTATGCATTTATCAGCGATAATCTCATAGTGCAACAATGAGGTGCAGACACCAGCCGGGCAATGTTTTGCTTCGATATGCGCCAGATATTCGTCCCTGAAATAGCGCAAGGTGGTCAAAACCGGATTGGGAGCAGTTTGTCCCAAGCCACAAAGCGATCCATTGATGATGTTTGTGGCGAGTTCTTCCAGGTGCTGGATGTCTTCCAGTGCGCCTTTACCCTCGGTGATCCGGGTCAGAATCTCCAGCATTCTGCGGGTTCCGATCCGGCAAAATGTGCATTTACCACATGATTCATTTTGCGTAAAGTTCAAAAAGAAGCGCGCCACATCAACCATGCAGGTTCCGCTATCCATCACCACCATGCCTCCGGAGCCCATAATTGCGCCAGTGGCATTGATGGAATCATAATCCACAATCGTATCCAGCATAGAAGCTGGAATGCAACCGCCCGAGGGACCACCCATCTGCACAGCTTTGAAGGGCTTATCGGTCTTCATCCCGCCGCCAACTTTATAGATGATATCCCGAAGGGGAATGCCCATCGGAACTTCGATCAAGCCGCTTCCGGCAATCTTGCCTGCCAAGGCAAATACCTTGGTACCAGGAGATTTCTCTGTGCCGATCTTGCGAAACTCCGCAGCTCCCTTATTGATAATCCAGGTGATGTTTGCCCAGGTTTCCACGTTGTTGATGTTGGTGGGACATCCCCAAAGACCGCTTGCTGCAGGATAGGGAGGACGAATCGTGGGCATTCCGCGCTTTCCTTCAATGCTCTGCATCAGAGCGGTTTCTTCGCCACAGACAAAAGCTCCGGCACCCTCTTTGATATGCAGATCAAAGTTAAATCCGCTGCCCAGGATGTTTTTGCCCAGATATCCTTTAGCTTCCGCTGCCTCGATGGCAGTCTTCAGATGATGAATCGCCATGGGATACTCCGCCCTGCAATAGATATAGCCTTCATCGGCACCCATGGCATAGGCACCGATGATCATTCCTTCGATCACATTGTGCGGATCCCCCTCCAGAGTGCTGCGATCCATGAAAGCACCGGGATCACCCTCGTCGGCATTGCAGACCACATACTTCTTGCTTCCTTTGGCTTTGGCAGCCAAGCTCCACTTCAATCCGGTGGAAAATCCTGCCCCGCCCCGACCCCGTAATCCGGAGGACTTAACTTCCTCCACAATGCTTTCCGGCTTCATAGTCAAGGCTTTACGCAAGGCAGTGTATCCGAAATGAGCTTCATAATCCGCAATGGACTTGGGATCGATAACTCCGCAATTCCGCAAAACAATTCGGTACTGCCCGGCAAGCAACTCATTGTGTTTGCCTTCCTGTTTATCGGCCAGAATTATATTTCCAGAGGGGATTCTGCCGTTTTGGTAACTTTCCACAAAGTCAATGATCTGTCCCGCTTCCACCTTGCCCAGGCTGATCGTGCCCAAATCCATCCCGCTAAGCTCCACAATCGGTTCTTCAAAACACATCCCGATGCAAGCAGTTTGTACAAGGTTCAGATCTGCACCATGCTTCTGGTATTGCTCCAATACATGATAAACTTCCATGGCTCCAGCCGCTACTCCACAGCTTGCCAAACCTACTTTTACGGTGATTCTGCTCATGCTTCCTCCCCATAACGTTCCAGGATAGCCTTGATGGATTCAGGATTTAGCTTGCCATAGGTGGTATCATCTACCATGATCACTGGGGCCAGCGAACAACAGCCCAAACAAGCCACTTCCATCAGCGTAAACATCATATCGGATGTTGTATCCTCATCACCCTGTAAACCCAATTCGCTCCTCAGCGCTTCCTTGATGCCATCTGCATCGGATACATGACAGGCGGTGCCTTTGCAAACCCGGATGATGTGCTTGCCCTGAGGCTTGAGCTTAAACATGGAATAAAATGTTGCCACACCATAGATATCTGCAGCAGGAATTCCCATTTGCACAGATACATAGCGCATCGCTTCCTTGGATAGATAACCCAGGGTATGTTGAACGTCCTGTAATAACGGGATCAGTATTCCGGAGCGGTTCCGGTATTTACTTATAATAGCGTCGAGCATAGAAAAATCTTGTTCCATCGCGCTTCCTTATCATCTAAGCTTTTTGGATCCAACCCCATCACACACATTGCTGAGTTTTATCCAATGCTGATGATAAATCTTGAGAGCTCTTGGATTGTCAAACAAAAAATACCCGGACATTGCAAATCCGAGACAACAAGATCGTGTGCAATGCCTTGGTGTTCATGTTTTGTTACTTGGTTCTCCAGCCTACACGCAAACCCATCTCACAGCTTCAGCAATTTCAATGGATTTCTAACCTTCCCATCTTCGATTAAGCGCAGGACATAGATGCCAGAGGGTAGCGCTTGACCATCATCATCACAGCCTTCCCATGCCAATGCCTGATCGCCTTTGTCCTGGATTCCGCTGTGCAGATGGCGCACCAACTGCCCCTTCAAGTTATATATCTTGATCTCCACATCGCTTTTGGCTTCAAGCTGATAGGTGATCACAGCAAGTTCACGGAAGGGATTGGGTGAACTGGTCAGCTTTGCCGGAACGGGAACGGTCTGAGCGTCCTGATTGGCCACGCAGTCGATGATTACAATTACCGTGTTTGAGGCCGAAGATTCCACTGTGCCATAGAGTGCCACAAGGTAATAGCTAATAGTATCATTCACCGCACTGTAATCTCGAAAACTGCGCGACGCAGGCTCCATGATATCGATATAGGCCTCATTATTGCGATAGATGCGGAAACCTGATAGGCCTCTGTCCATACGCGGCATCTGCCAGCTAAGCAAGATCTGCTGTTGCCACTGCTCTGCCTGGAGATTGGCCGGAGCATAAACAGGCTGGTACTCGTATGCTCCCACATCGATGCGGGTGATCCCATCGCCATCGCCATCCCAATAGCGTTCATTACCTCCGGCATCCAGGCTTTGATCCATGAGAGAACCACTCTGCCATCCCATATCGATCAAAGGAGATGTGGAATCCAGGGTATAAGGACGATTGCCAGACATGGTAAAGCCAGGATCCAGCATGGTGTTGCCTTCCCCCCAATACACGGGATTCTGCGAAGTCTGGCTATACACTCCGGCCGAGCCACCGAGGATATTGTTGTTAATCAATGTGGTAGGGCTATAGATCCCCGAGGATATATGATTGGGGATCAGGATCTGGGTAGTGATTTCCGGATTGTAAAAGATGTTGTTGGTCAGCACATTGGTACCCTGCACGGCGATTACCCCGCTGCCTCCGCTATTGCCGGCAAAGGTGCAATTGGAGATGAAGAGCGTGTCATTAAGGGAGCGTGCCATACCCATTACGTTGCTGGTTCCCTGGTAATTGTCGTAGAAAGCGGAGTTCTTGATCTCTATGCCAAGACGAGTGCCATAATGCTCATAAGGTGAGATCTGGAATATGGTGTTAAAACTATACATTTCTGAGGTGCTACTACGATTATCGTGAACTTCACAGCCATCTATGATGACATCGCATTCATCCACTGTAGATATCAATATGGCGCGCATTTCCAGAGCTTCGCAACCGGTGATTTCTACGTTTTTCAAAGAAAACTGACCTGACGATTGATGATTGGTAATTCCTTTAGCCCAATTTGTGGACTTAACGTCTGAGATAACAATATTACTGTATTCTCTTACTCCGGACTCATCAGATGAGAACAGCCCTGTAGCTATATACGGGCTCCTTATGCCTGAGATATAAAGATCACTCAAAAGACTGTTATGTGAGTTTCCTACCTGTAAACCACTGACACCATTTATCAAGCTTAGACTTTGTGCGCTCCAGTTCTCATTATGTTGTGAGGCATTAATAACGTCGCTGTGTAGCTCTGCATCCAGGATCGTTCCTTTTCTGGATTCTCCTTTCAGAGTAGTGTAACTCTTGATCGGGATGGGAAACAGCTGATTATTTAGTGAGGGTGAGTAGTGTCCATCTGCTACATGTACGGTTTTGGGGTTATCTGGATCGGAAGCGATGCGGTACATGGCCATGAAAATGCTCTGCATTGGCTCTGCGGAACTTAGGCCGCTATTGGCATTATCTCCCCAGGGGGCTACATAGAGATCGTGATTCACCTCTTCGTGTACCGTGTGCAGGATGTCAAAAGTGTAAGGATTGGTAATGCTTGGACTGGCGGCAACAGCCGTGGCATAGAAGTTCCAGGGATTGGCAACGGTGAAAGTATCCACCACCACATGCACAGAGTTCACATTGTAGAAGTAAAGATCGCTGCCGAAAGCGGCATAATTGCTGTAGATGTTGCAGCGGTTATTGGAATCGAATGTTGCGTTGTACTGGTTTTGGGAACCTGCAAAATATATCCCGGATCCAACTCCACCAGTGTTATGGTGAATGCTTACTCCGCTGAGATATGCATGACAATAGCCTAAATATACCCCAGCGCCGTTATCTGCTTGATTCTCTGTTACATGACAGTTAATTATCTGGGCTTGCCTCTGACCGCTCATTCTGCTAACAGCTATCCCACCTCCGGAATACCAGTCATATAAGTCATTGTAATGTCCGGAGCCGTTGATAACAGTAAATCCTTGAATGTGAATGGAATATTCATTGTCCGCTACATAGATACCCACTCCCTGATGGTTGGCATCGATGATGGTCGAATGTATATAATTCCTATCTCCGGTGAGTATCTCCAGACTGGCCAGAGTAATGCTTTTGCCGTTAAAGCGCACATTCTCGTAGTAGCGGCCGGGATAGACTAGTACGGTATCGCCATCAGTAGACGCAGTGATGGCTTCCTGGATGAGGGTGTAGTCCCCTGTTCCATCCTGCTTAACTGAAAGTGTAAGCGCCAAGACCAGGCAAGGTAAGGCCATTATCAGGATTAACAAACCATAACGTTTCATAATTATCCTTATCTCAGCCGGAGAAGGCGGTAAAGCCTTCTCCGGCATTTAATTCTCACGGCACTCAGTGCCCACTAACGCGACGAAATCGCCCATCTCGCTCGAAGAGCCCATTTCGTGCAGCAGGCACCCATTTCGCTGCGACGCAGCCTACTTCATCAGCATCATTTTCTGGCTAAAGCTGCCTTCCGGAGTGGTCAGACGGCTGAAATAGATTCCTGATGCCACCTTTCTGCCCTGGGCATCCGTGCCATTCCACTGCAAGGTATGCTTGCCTTTAGTCATGTCACCATTAAACAGGGTAGCGATCTTTTGTCCCCTGATGTTGTAGATATCCAGTCTGGCATGCATGTCATTTGCCAGGATAAAGGATATATTCGTTTCCGGATTGAAGGGATTCGGATAGTTTTGACTGAGGCTGGTAACGAGAGGAACGGGACTATCTCCTTCTTTGTTATTGAAGGAGAGGTATGCGTATCGGCCGATCTGGTCAGTTCTCAAGCCAGTATCTTCAAAGACCATGCGCTCGGGATTGTAGGTTTTCCAGCCTTTGGCCGCCTTTTTGCCTTTACCTTCGTGGTAAAATACAATTTCCAGTTCTCCGTCATCCTTGGCATCATCCTGGTACAGGCAGACATCAATCAAAGTGCTATCCACTACTGCAGCTCCCTTGCAGACTCCATTCACATAGAGCCCCACTTCGGCAGGCATATTCTGGGGATCAAACTCCAGAAACACCGATGTGTAATCCAGCTTTTCGGTGTATTCAAAAGCCGTAGACAGAGGCTTACCAACAGGTGGTTTGGAAGCTGATGGGAATTGCCAGTACAGCTCTTCCGGGGCATCGGGTAAGAGCACCAACACTAGCATATCACCCTCAGACACGGTATAAGTGTTGGGATCAATCACCCAGGTGCTGTTATATTCCTCACTTATGCGGCAAGTACCCCAGCTTTGAGTCTTGATCGTATGAACATAGTCTATGTAACGGAAGCGCGTGCTCCCAGGCAGATAACGGGACAACGCGTCCCCAGCTCCCTGAGTGAATGTAGCAAAATAGCCTACCCAATTCTCAAAAGGATGATTCTGGGCATCAACTGCGGCCCAGGTGACAGGAGTAGTACTGGGATCAGCCTTGAAGCCATCCACCACCACAGAACAATCGCTGATCCCTTCATTGAACTTTACCTTGTAACCTTTGGGTTGGGTGACGGGATGGTCTTCTTCTAGCCAAATGGAGTTTTGATAGTGCATGGTTGCCGCATCAGTATCATAACTCCAGCTGATGTTGTTGAGGTTTGAAGGATTATCAGGCAGTCCTTGCATATGTTCACTAAACATCTGTCCCAGTTCGTTCCAGTATTCACTTCCATTGGTATTGGTGCGGTCATCCACCACGGGGAAGGACATCCAGTAGATCCCGGAGGGATTGGTTCGCTCGAAATACTTTTTGGTATGATGTGGATAATATACCGCACCGATATCGGGGATGGTACCATCGGGATCAGTCAGATCATGATTAACACCAGAATATCCAGCGTTTATACATGGACTTTTTCCTAACTCATTCCATTGCAAAGAGTAGTCGCCAGATTCACGATTTATAAACATAGGATCTGCATCGATATTATTCTCGCAGTGGTAAGGACTGCATCCCAGAAAATTCCAGTTTTCATCTTCTATTGAGATCTTTGAGTGGTAGTTATTGTTATATGTCTTCACTCTTACTCTATCTAAAAAAGGTACCATTACTTGTGGTAGATTCGTATCAAAAGCTACAAATGACTCAATACTATCATTGAACCATACAATATTACTTTCAAGACAGACATCAAACTCCTGAGGACCAGCGCCAAGACTGCCTCTCAACATAAGTGCTGGGCCACATTGCATTTGATTATCTACAAAAGTGCAATTCCTTACTACCATATTAGCTGATGGGTACGCTTCTACCTGAAGGACAGCTGTGTCTGCAGCATTGTTTACAAATGTACAGTCTTCTATTAGATAACTATCATCCCCAGAGCGCATTTGCCTTATATTAACTACATCCTTGATGCTCGTATCAAGAGCACCATTATTAAAAAAAAGAGACTTCGTTATGCTCAGCTCCGAACAATCAGCATTTATAGCAGAGCCATAATTGCTTCCTATAATGTCAATTATATAGCTGTTATCCGAGAAGACACATTGGTCAATTGTTGCTGTTGTATTACACAGATACACCCCAAAACCTTTTTTTGCAGTGTTGTGTCGAAACTCACAATTTGATATGATTAATGATTCTGTGTCCCATGAGAATAATCCACCTCCAACGTCATTTGTACTATAGAAGCTATAATAAGTGGGATAATGTATACCATTGGGCGGGTTATCAACATACAGACAGTATGTATATGATTGATTTTCAACATCGTATGTAGCACGGCCATTCACTATTTTAAGGTTAATCAATGTGATGGGAGCATCGCAGGCATGCACTTTAATAGGCGTATGAGTATTGTTGCCGTTAATCTCAGTTATCTCAGTATCCGATCCGATCAAGCTAAGTGAGTATTCATCAAACCCTTCAATTATAACCGGAGAGTCATACACTCCTTTGGCTATTTGAATCACAATATCTTCGGTTGAGGTTGCTGCTTGATTCACTGCGTCCTGTATCTCTACAAATGGATGTTGAAGGCTACCATCTGCATTAACCGGATCTTCCGCTGCATTTACATACAGAGAGTATGCCGATAGAGCGTTTAGCCCAAAAATCAAGACTAAAAACATAAGCACAGGCTTGATTTTGTGCATCATAAGAATGAAGTTAAAACGTACCACTCCATTTTGGGTAATCATCGTAGTTTTCATCTTTCCTCCCTTAGGTGATGAGTTTGTTTTCTTCTCCGCTCAATCGAAGCTGACCATCTAATCAGATCAATCAAAGTGATACAGAACATTGAACATTCTAAACTCAATTTGCATATTAAATGAAAGAGAAAATTATACTCTGAGACAAGATTGGTAATGCCACAAATATTGTCAAGATGATTATCCATACTGCAGGTTTGATCACAACTTTAACAGTTTCAATGGTTTCTGCATCTTTCCGTCAATGCTGAGTCGGAGCAAATAAACTCCCGCGGGGAGTTCCCTATTGCAGTCATCGCAACCTTCCCAGGCCAGAACCTGATCGCCCTTGTCCTGAGAGCTGGAATATAGATGCTTCACCAATTGCCCCCTCAAGTTATAGATCTTCAGTTCTACCTCGCTTTTAGCTTCCAACTGGTAAGTGATCACCGCCAATTCGCGGAAGGGATTGGGTGAACTGCTCAGTCTTATGGGAACTGGCACAAGCTCTGCATCCTGATTTGTCACACAGTCGATGATCACCATTACGCTGTTGGATGCAGTTGATTCCACGCTGCCGTAAAGTGCCACCAGGTAGTATGTAATGGTGTCATTGACGGCACTGTAGTCACGGAAAGCCCGGGCTGAGGGTTCCATGATGTTGACGTAAACTTCGCCATTGCGATAGATGCGGAAACCGGCAAGGCCTCTGTCCATACGCGGCATCTGCCAGCTAAGCTGGATCTGCTGTTGCCACTGCTCTGCCTGGAGATTGGCCGGAGCGTAAACAGGCTGGTACTCGTATGCACCCACATCGATGCGGGTGATCCCATCGCCATCGCCATCCCAATAGCGTTCATTACCTCCGGCATCCAGGCTTTGATCCATGAGAGAACCACTCTGCCATCCCATATCGATCAAAGGAGATGTGGAATCCAGGGTATAAGGACGATTGCCAGACATGGTAAAGCCAGGATCCAGCATGGTGTTGCCTTCCCCCCAATACACGGGATTCTGCGAAGTCTGGCTATACACTCCGGCCGAGCCACCGAGGATATTGTTGTTAATCAATGTGGTAGGGCTATAGATCCCCGAGGATATATGATTGGGGATCAGGATCTGGGTAGTGATTTCCGGATTGTAAAAGATGTTGTTGGTCAGCACATTGGTACCCTGCACGGCGATTACCCCGCTGCCTCCGCTATTGCCGGCAAAGGTGCAATTGGAGATGAAGAGCGTGTCATTAAGGGAGCGTGCCATACCCATTACGTTGCTGGTTCCCTGGTAATTGTCGTAGAAAGCGGAGTTCTTGATCTCTATGCCAAGACGAGTGCCATAATGCTCATAAGGTGAGATCTGGAATATGGTGTTAAAACTATACATTTCTGAGGTGCTACTACGATTATCGTGAACTTCACAGCCATCTATGATGACATCGCATTCATCCACTGTAGATATCAATATGGCGCGCATTTCCAGAGCTTCGCAACCGGTGATTTCTACGTTTTTCAAAGAAAACTGACCTGACGATTGATGATTGGTAATTCCTTTAGCCCAATTTGTGGACTTAACGTCTGAGATAACAATATTACTGTATTCTCTTACTCCGGACTCATCAGATGAGAACAGCCCTGTAGCTATATACGGGCTCCTTATGCCTGAGATATAAAGATCACTCAAAAGACTGTTATGTGAGTTTCCTACCTGTAAACCACTGACACCATTTATCAAGCTTAGACTTTGTGCGCTCCAGTTCTCATTATGTTGTGAGGCATTAATAACGTCGCTGTGTAGCTCTGCATCCAGGATCGTTCCTTTTCTGGATTCTCCTTTCAGAGTAGTGTAACTCTTGATCGGGATGGGAAACAGCTGATTATTTAGTGAGGGTGAGTAGTGTCCATCTGCTACATGTACGGTTTTGGGGTTATCTGGATCGGAAGCGATGCGGTACATGGCCATGAAAATGCTCTGCATTGGCTCTGCGGAACTTAGGCCGCTATTGGCATTATCTCCCCAGGGGGCTACATAGAGATCGTGATTCACCTCTTCGTGTACCGTGTGCAGGATGTCAAAAGTGTAAGGATTGGTAATGCTTGGACTGGCGGCAACAGCCGTGGCATAGAAGTTCCAGGGATTGGCAACGGTGAAAGTATCCACCACCACATGCACAGAGTTCACATTGTAGAAGTAAAGATCGCTGCCGAAAGCGGCATAATTGCTGTAGATGTTGCAGCGGTTATTGGAATCGAATGTTGCGTTGTACTGGTTTTGGGAACCTGCAAAATATATCCCGGATCCAACTCCACCAGTGTTATGGTGAATGCTTACTCCGCTGAGATATGCATGACAATAGCCTAAATATACCCCAGCGCCGTTATCTGCTTGATTCTCTGTTACATGACAGTTAATTATCTGGGCTTGCCTCTGACCGCTCATTCTGCTAACAGCTATCCCACCTCCGGAATACCAGTCATATAAGTCATTGTAATGTCCGGAGCCGTTGATAACAGTAAATCCTTGAATGTGAATGGAATATTCATTGTCCGCTACATAGATACCCACTCCCTGATGGTTGGCATCGATGATGGTCGAATGTATATAATTCCTATCTCCGGTGAGTATCTCCAGACTGGCCAGAGTAATGCTTTTGCCGTTAAAGCGCACATTCTCGTAGTAGCGGCCGGGATAGACTAGTACGGTATCGCCATCAGTAGACGCAGTGATGGCTTCCTGGATGAGGGTGTAGTCCCCTGTTCCATCCTGCTTAACTGAAAGTGTAAGCGCCAAGACCAGGCAAGGTAAGGCCATTATCAGGATTAACAAACCATAACGTTTCATAATTATCCTTATCTCAGCCGGAGAAGGCGGTAAAGCCTTCTCCGGCATTTAATTCTCACGGCACTCAGTGCCCACTAACGCGACGAAATCGCCCATCTCGCTCGAAGAGCCCATTTCGTGCAGCAGGCACCCATTTCGCTGCGACGCAGCCTACTTCATCAGCATCATTTTCTGGCTAAAGCTGCCTTCCGGAGTGGTCAGACGGCTGAAATAGATTCCTGATGCCACCTTTCTGCCCTGGGCATCCGTGCCATTCCACTGCAAGGTATGCTTGCCTTTAGTCATGTCACCATTAAACAGGGTAGCGATCTTTTGTCCCCTGATGTTGTAGATATCCAGTCTGGCATGCATGTCATTTGCCAGGATAAAGGATATATTCGTTTCCGGATTGAAGGGATTCGGATAGTTTTGACTGAGGCTGGTAACGAGAGGAACGGGACTATCTCCTTCTTTGTTATTGAAGGAGAGGTATGCGTATCGGCCGATCTGGTCAGTTCTCAAGCCAGTATCTTCAAAGACCATGCGCTCGGGATTGTAGGTTTTCCAGCCTTTGGCCGCCTTTTTGCCTTTACCTTCGTGGTAAAATACAATTTCCAGTTCTCCGTCATCCTTGGCATCATCCTGGTACAGGCAGACATCAATCAAAGTGCTATCCACTACTGCAGCTCCCTTGCAGACTCCATTCACATAGAGCCCCACTTCGGCAGGCATATTCTGGGGATCAAACTCCAGAAACACCGATGTGTAATCCAGCTTTTCGGTGTATTCAAAAGCCGTAGACAGAGGCTTACCAACAGGTGGTTTGGAAGCTGATGGGAATTGCCAGTACAGCTCTTCCGGGGCATCGGGTAAGAGCACCAACACTAGCATATCACCCTCAGACACGGTATAAGTGTTGGGATCAATCACCCAGGTGCTGTTATATTCCTCACTTATGCGGCAAGTACCCCAGCTTTGAGTCTTGATCGTATGAACATAGTCTATGTAACGGAAGCGCGTGCTCCCAGGCAGATAACGGGACAACGCGTCCCCAGCTCCCTGAGTGAATGTAGCAAAATAGCCTACCCAATTCTCAAAAGGATGATTCTGGGCATCAACTGCGGCCCAGGTGACAGGAGTAGTACTGGGATCAGCCTTGAAGCCATCCACCACCACAGAACAATCGCTGATCCCTTCATTGAACTTTACCTTGTAACCTTTGGGTTGGGTGACGGGATGGTCTTCTTCTAGCCAAATGGAGTTTTGATAGTGCATGGTTGCCGCATCAGTATCATAACTCCAGCTGATGTTGTTGAGGTTAAAACTAGGCCACTGCATATGTTCACTAAACATCTGTCCCAGTTCGTTCCAGTAATCACTTCCATTGGTATTGGTGCGGTCATCCACCACGGGGAAGGATAGCCAATATATGTTCGAAGGGCTTACATCCGAGAAATATTTTCGACTATGATACGGGTAGTACACAGCTCCGATATCGGGAGGAGTGCCATCGGGATCATGTTGTGGTACACCGTCTATCTCTGGACAGCCAGTATTGATCAGGGGGCTTTTCGCTGTCTCGTCCCAGATGATTGTGTATTCACCGTTGACTCCCATATTGATCAGAGGGTCACCGATTGAGCAGTCTTCCAGTACCATGTTTTGGTATTGTTCACCTCCCGGATCGTTCACAAAATGACAGTTTCTAGCTAGTATCGGTTCGCTAAGCTCAATCACGACAGCGGAGGGAGGATCAATGGCATAATTAACTCTAACAGTGTTCTCTACATGACATAAATTATTGATAAATCTTGGAATAATCACGGGGCCACTGTTGTCAGAAGCAAAACCAAACACGCCAACTCGATCACCATCAAGCATTTGAGCAATGAACTGTTTCGCTGTTTTCGCTAATTGACTTCGGTTATTCATGCTAGGAGAGCAATCAAGAGCTAAGACCAGATCAATATTATTAGCTGGTCTTACTTTGAACCCAGGTTCAGTGAGTCCATCTATGCCATCCATCACGTTTGCAGCAGTATAGGTGTAATGAATCTGATTGTCAGGTGCTTGAGGACTGCCAAAGTCTACTATGATGTCATAGCCGCCATCCACGTTTCCTGCCTCGGTGGGAAGTGTCCAGACTAAGCTGTTCCAATCTCCACTGGCATCAGTGCTGTTACCTGTTATTGGCGCAAAGTCATCAGCCAGGCAAGAAGTTAATGTGGATGTATTTGCCCCATCTACGTAAGTGTAGTCATCATGCCTGATCACATAGACAGTGAAAGCTGTGTTCTGGGGAGCTTTTGTGATCTTCACGTGAACCTGATCCCCGGGTGAAAAGACGTTCCTGGATCTATTGCCCTCGCTAAAGCTTTCCACTTGGGGAGTGAAATGAAAGCCACGAGATTCATAGGCTTTGTTGATGGCTATCTGCTTTGGGTTTAAGGAAAAGGGAGTCAATCCACCACCCACACTGCTCATTAGGATGTTATAGAAGTAACGGGGTTTGTAGCGGTAGGCGTTGTTTGTGCCCTCAACAATCCCAGTTTTAACAATTCCCAGGCCAGCTATCAACAAATTATCAACTCCACTTACTCCCTGATTACCATCAGGAAACAATGAGTTGCCTCGTAAACCCCACCAAGCTGAGGCGAGGAAAAGTCCGGATAAGTAATTACTATATCCTTCCTCATTTATTGACATAGGGTTCACTGCTGGAATTGACAGGTTAAGCATATCGTATGAAGTACCATTTGGTTGTGGATATGCCATATATGGAGATTGAACTGTGCTGCAAGAAAAATAGTTTGCAAATGCCTCAGTCATAGCTCGTCCCTGTGATGATGTCGTATTAAAATGATTATTGCCGAGTACTTGGTATGTAAACAGATGACTTAGTTCATGCCTGACTAAAGAGCTATGAAGTCCTGTTTTTATCCTAACTACTGGCGGACTATAAAGTT
>JALNYD010000118.1 GCA_023230025.1 Candidatus Cloacimonadota bacterium
TGCTTCTCAAAGCTTCATCGTACCCTTTGATAATTTTGGTCTGGTGAAGATCATAAGCATCCTGCAAAACTTCAGTACAAACATTCTGGCGGATGGCCGCGATCAGCAACTTCTTCAAGCATTTCAAGAACCCCTTTGCGAAGTATGGATTACCACCACCAGTGGTAAAACTCATAAGCTTAGTTTTGCTAAACTTGATAAAGACAGGCACATGCTCATGGTGGATGACGATAGCAGAGTGCTGTTTCAGGTGAGTTTTGATACTGTGTTTCGCTTCATGCGTCATGCAGAAGTTTTCAGAAGAGAGTTTATATGAACCAGATTATCAGTTGCAACAGCCTTGATCCTCAGCTCTATGAAGCTATCATGCAGGTGTGGCACGAAACGGGTGTCACCAACCCAGCCCGGGTTGATAGCCTTCAAGCCATCCAGCATAGCCTGGAGCATACAGGAACCCTTTTGTATTGTGAAATAGATAATCAGGTAGTGGGCGTGGTTTGGGTGAATCATGACTATCGCCGATTGTATATTCACCACATGGCAGTGTTACCTGCATATCAGAACCGCGGTATCGGTAGAAGCTTGCTGGCAGAAGCCCTCAAAATTGCCAAAAGCACAGGATATCAGGCCAAGCTTGAAGTTCATCGCGATAATCCTGCTGCCCGTCATCTTTATGCATCTCTTGGATTTAAGGATCTGGATGGATATATCACAATGATCAAGCGAGAGCTTTGATGCCAGAAGTAAGCATAATCGGAGGGGGGCTTGCCGGGTGTGAAGCTGCTTTGCAGCTCTCGGCTGCTGGATATCAGGTGCAGCTTTACGAAATGCGGCCGCAGATCCAGACTCCTGCCCATCAAAGTGCCTGCTTAGCAGAATTGGTGTGCAGTAATAGCTTCAAATCCACCCGTCTGGATACCGGGGCTGGATTGCTGAAAGCAGAGTTGAGCATGATGGGTTCGCGGCTCTTGGAGATTGCCCTTTCCTGCTCCGTAGCTGCCGGACATGCCCTGGCAGTGGATCGTCTGCTCTTTGCCAATACGGTTACTCAAGCTATTGCCAATAACCCCAAAATTACCCTGCATCAGGAAGAGTTAAAAGAAATCCCCCCAGGTATGGCCATTATTGCCACCGGACCACTCACGTCAGATGCCATGATGCTTACTCTGGCAGATTTACTGGGTGAGCAGCAGCTCTTCTTCTTTGATGCTATAGCTCCCATCATTGACGCTGATAGCATTGATTATGAAGTTGTGTATGCCAAGGCGCGTTATGATAAGGGTGAACCGGATTATCTGAATTGTGCCTTTAACCGCGAGCAGTACTATGAGTTTGTAGATGCCCTGGTGGATGGAGAAAAGCATAGTGTACACGAGTTTGAGAATGCCTTCTTCAATGGCCAGAGTTTTAGCTTCTATGAAAACTGCATGCCAATCGAAGAGCTTGCCCGTCGGGGACGGGATACTCTACGTCATGGAGTAATGCGGCCAATGGGGCTGGAACTGCCAGCAACAGGACAGAAAGCCTTCGCAGTGTTGCAACTACGGGCAGAGAACTCTGATAGAACTGCCTTCAACCTGGTTGGATGTCAAACCATGCTGCGTTATCCCGAGCAGAAGCGTATCTTCAGATTGATTCCGGGACTGGGGAACGCCAGCTTTCTACGCTTTGGTTCCATCCATCGCAATGCCTATTTGAACACGCCCCATCTGGTGAGTGACATTCTTGAGCTCAAAGCTCGTCCCAATACCTGGGTGGCAGGGCAACTCAGTGGCGTTGAAGGCTATGTGGAGAGCATCGCTTCCGGCCTGATCACAGCCCGCATTATCAGCCAGAAGATGAGCATCCTGCCTGCTGAGACAATCCTGGGTCAACTGTGGCGGCGCTTGATTACTGAGCCTGATAAGCGAGGATTTCAGCCTGTCAATGCAAACTTTGGTCTGTTACCCGCTTTGCCGGATTCTGTGCGGGATAAGAAGCTCAAAAAAGAGCTGCTTAGTCAGCGTTCCCTGGATGCCTTAAAAACTTTCTTGACGTTTGAGCACTGATATAGAATCTTAGAAATCTGCATTTATGCAGAATTATTTGCATACCTCATAAGGAGATGTTATGCTCAAACTTATTTCAGCCTGTGGCCTGGATTGCTTTACCTGTGAATGCCGGGAAGCCTATTTGAATGGTGATGAAGCTCGTAAGGCAGATATTGCCCTGCGATGGTCAAAAATGTATGATAATGAGTTCAGCGCCAAAGACATTGCCTGTGAAGGCTGTATGGAAGGTTCTGTGCATTTTGCCTGGTGTGAAAAGTGCCCCATTCGTGCTTGTGCTGAAGGTAAGGGCTACAAATCCTGTGCAGAGTGTGCTGATTTCCCCTGTGAGCACAATAGCTGGCTTTACACTCAGGTGCCCTCTGCAAAAGAGGCAATCCAAAGCTTAAGATAGGAGTTACCATGAAACAAATCAAAATTGTTGTATTACTTTGCTTATTACTTCCCACTCTGCTTTCCGCCCGCATCTTTGCCCGCTGGCATACCTCCATGGGGAGCTTCACCGCCGAACTCTATGATGATATTGTTCCCATAACTGCCAATAATTTCAGAGATTTGGCCAATAGTGGCTTTTACCAGAATCTCATCTTTCACCGGGTGATTGACGGCTTTGTCATTCAAGATGGCTGTCCCAACGGCACCGGAACCGGCGGCCCAGGTTACACTATCCCGGATGAGTTCAGCCCACTATTGAATCACAATGAAGCAGGAATCCTGGCGATGGCACGAACTTCTGCACCAAACAGCGCTGGAAGTCAGTATTACTTCACTTTGGCTCCCACTCCACATCTGAACGGGAGTTATGCTGTGTTTGGCAAAGTCATTGAAGGCCTGGAGTATGTGCTTGGGATAGGCTCCGTGCCAACTGATGCTAATGACCGTCCGATCATCCCAGTCAATATCTATCAGGTTCGGATGCTTGATCTTAGTATTGGCGAGCTTTTCCCCGATGTAAGCGAGACTCAGCTGTTACCGGCTAATCAAAACCAGATGTTTATTGTAGAAGCCTATACCGCTGAGGCTGAGCTTAGCTATGACTGGTATATAGATGAGGAGTTGCATAGTGAAAGCAGCTTCATTCTGGAGACGGCTTTTGCCAATTCTGGGGATCACACAGTGCGATGTCACATTGCTTCCAGCGATAGCATTGCCTTTGATGCCCTATGGAATGTGCAGATTAGCTCCGCCAATGCCGATGCTGCTGCTCCGGAATTGATCTCGATCAAGACTTCTCCCAATCCATTCAGCCAGAATCTGGAGATAAGCTGCTCCTTGAAGGAATCTGCCCCCATCAAGCTGGAAGTGTTCAACCTGAAAGGTCAGAAAGTGAAGACACTGTATGAAGGAATCCAAAACCCGGGTACATGGAACATCACTTGGGATGGCAGAGATATTACCCAAAGAACCTGCCCCGCAGGACTATATGTGCTGAAGATATCCGAGCCCAGGGGACAGCAATACCGCAAAATCAGCAAGTACTGAGTGTGATATTCAACAAAAATATGTGAAGAACCACAAAAACAAATTGACAAAAAACGCCCCATCTGATCCCTAATACCTGATTAACGATAAAGGAAGCAAAATGGCGCGGCTATTCAGCAAAGACTACCATGAACTTTCCAACAGCTGGTATTTCAATCATGCGGTAATTCCTCTGGCCAAGGACGATCTCTGGTATTGGCTTGCCGCTGATGAGACAGGCAGATTTCAGATGCGCTTTTTCCCATCTCAGACTAAAACAGAATACTTCAGTGCATGGGTGGAAGTATTGTATGATCCGGAAACTGAGCGTGTAGTAAATCACAAATGTGCCGAATGCAACCATGATGATAACTGCCGGCACTATCTTTCTCTATTGCGCTATTGTTACTTCAATCTATCCACGGATATCTTCACTGAAGATCCCATCAAAACTTGCGATGGAAACGCTTTGCGAGCAAATCCCCACTGGATGGACCTGGCTCACGAAGCTAAACTGAGTGTAGAGGGTATTTACGATCCGGATTCGGATAAGGTCCGCTTTCATCACGATGCCTTTCGAGATCTGAACATGCAGGAGCTGATCAAGATCATCAAGGGTCAGGATACCGAAGCTCAGGAGCTTCAAGCCAATTATCAGGTTCTGGATGATTACGAGCTCCGGCTCTTTAGCTTTTTAAATGAAAACCGGGCAGCTTACTCCGCCAAGAGCTGTTTCTGGTCAATCTACAAAAAGGACTTCCCAGCAGCTCTTTCCTATATGGAACCACTATCGGGGCGGATCATCATCAGGGAAACGGGTGAATTGCTCAATTTTGCTGCCGTGCCCTATCCTTTAGCCTTACGGATTGAACAGCGGGGCAAGCAAAACTACGCTCTCTCCCCAGTCCTGGTGGACGAACTTTCCACCTGGTTTGCCGGATATCCCACCTGGCTCTTTTTCCGCAACAAAGTGCACAAGGCATATTTGCCATTTCGCTCTGAGGTAGTGGATCAGATCTTTAATTCCGAAATGCTGCTCAGCGCTCAAGATCTCATCTACTATCGCAGCATTGTGCACAACGAGCTTTTACGCAAAGACATCTACCTGGATTTTGATCCCGGAATCCAGCTTCCTCCGATCATCGATTCTCTACCCAGGTGCAGCCTTCAGATCAAGAGTCTCGGAGATAAAATCCTGATTGAAGGATTCCTTGTTTATGATCAGATCCATTCCATCCCCCTCTCCCTGCTCCGTTTTGGCAAGCCTCTGGTATATTGCCCCTTAAACCCGGAAGAGTCGGATTATGCCTGGTTCCTGATTCCTCATCAGATCTTTAGTCAGGTCAGAGGGTTGCTGGATGAATTACCTCCGGTGGAGCTCAATTTGTGGGAACAAAATGCCCAATTGGTCTTCCCTGAAAGTTCTTTTGAGGATTTGCAGAGTGCCATCTTCAAACTTAGTGACGAAGAGTGGGATATTGTAATCTCTGACGAACTCAATAACCGCTTTATTACCAAAATCCCCCTTGAGGTGGAGATTCAGGCCGTTCGCTCTGAAGAGATCGATTGGTTCAGCTACCAGGTGAGCTATCATTACCGTGATCTTCGCTTTACTCACGAAGAGCTGAAGAAATACTTCCGCTCTGGAGAACAGCTTCTACACACTGTGGATGGACGTATATTTTTTATCAGCAATCCCCAAATCCTGGATGAAGTGGAAAAGCTTATCAGTCATAGTGAAGAACAGCATGATGGAGTGTATCGGGCCAGAGTGATGAATCTGCCATACTACCAAAGGCTCCGCGAAGAAAATCCCACTCTCAGAATGCTGGGCGATGAACATCTGGAAAACATGTTTCGGGATCTCATAAATCGCCAGCTTGAACGTAAACAGGACTTACCATATTTCTTGCAGACTGTACTCCGCGGATACCAAAAAGCAGGCGTCGCCTGGATCAGTATGCTGTCACACTATCATTTGAACGGGATTCTGGCGGATGAAATGGGATTGGGTAAGACCATTCAAGCTCTAACCATTATCCTTTCAGCTCCTCAGGATAGCACCAGCATGGTGATTTGCCCCAAAACCCTGCTATACAACTGGGCTGCGGAGATCGAAAAGTTTCACACAAACATCCCCTTTGCCATCGTTGAGGGAAATAAAGCTGAGCGCTCGGAACTGCTACACAGCCCCAATATCAGGCTCTATATCATCAGCTATTCCATGGTTCTGAGTGATCTGAGCATCCTGCGAGACTTGAACTTCGAGTGGATTGTTCTGGATGAAGCTCAGAACATCAAAAACGTTTCTGCTCAGCGCACTTCTGCCATCAAAAAGCTCAAATCACGCCATCGCCTGGCCCTCTCCGGAACCCCGATTGAGAATAAAATCACTGAGCTCTGGAGCATCATGGATTTCCTGATGCCTGGCTATTTGGGATCGTTAAAACGCTTCAAAAGCCAGTATCTAAGCCCCGATGACGAACAGTTGGCTCAAAAGAGTCTGCATCGGGCAGTTTCTCCGTTCCTGTTGCGTAGAGTCAAACATGAAGTGCTAATGGAGCTTCCCGATAAGCAGGAACAGGTCTCCTGGTGCAAGATGAGCCCCCTGCAAGAAAAATTGTATTTGCAGATCATCGATACTGTGCAGAAGAAAATGCTGCCCGAGAGTGCTGATCAGATTACCTATGTGCATATCCTGGCTGCGCTTACAAAGCTGCGTCAGGTTTGTAACCACCCGCATCTGGCAAACTCTGATGTACTGCCGGATCTGGAGCTTTCAGCCAAACTGGAGATGCTGGTGGAACTCGTGCAGGAAGCCATTGCAGGCGGCCATAAGGTGCTGGTGTTTTCACAATTTGTACAAATGCTCAGCATCATAAAGCGCAACTTTAATGCACTGGATATCCCTTTTTGCTATTTAGATGGTCACACAAGGGATCGCCAAAGCCAGATCAACGAGTTTGAAAACAACCCCAATATTCGCCTCTTTCTGATTAGTTTGAAAACCGGGGGTACCGGATTGAATCTAACTTCTGCAGATACGGTTATTCTTTATGATCCCTGGTGGAATCCCATGGTTGAAAACCAGGCCATTGATCGTACTCACCGCTTGGGTCAGACCCGTAAGGTACAGGTTTATCGACTGATCACCAAAAACACGGTGGAAGAGAAAATCCTGAGTTTGCAGAAGAACAAGATTGATCTCTTCAACGAAGTGATTGAGGGCGGTTCCACCATGCTGAAAACAATGAATCTGGACGAGTTGAAGAGCCTGTTTAGCTACGAATAATCAAGGTTTGGGAAAGATCGTCGCCCAGTTTGGTTCTATCCGCTCGTCATAACCAAAGCCGTGATAGCTGTTTGAATCTCCGTCAAACCAGGTTTTGCGACCCTCGCCAACTGGATTATCCGCATTTGCCACTGCCATGATTATCTGATAGGGTGCTACATGGACGGTGCGGTTTTCTGACACATCCTTCAGCTTATCGACCATCTCGGTTGTGTAGATTTCTGTGGGTTTCCAGGCAATGGCAAAGCTCCAGTTATTGGTAGTCCGGGAGGGTAATCCAAGCTCCACCAAAGCTAAGTCGATATCATATCCGCCAATGCTGCCGTGCTTTTTCCAATAGTCATCAACGTTTCTCTGCAGGGCTTCAATCGCTGTGCGAATTGCCTCTGCCCGTCTGTTCTGCTGATATCTCCTGAACCTGGGAACGATCAATATGGCGGCTACAATTATAATCACCAGTGCGGCAACGATATAATACTTTATACGGGACTTTTGATTGCTGGCTTCAGACATGGTCACTCCTGTAAAGCACATTTTTTATTATAATATAAGTCTATTCGTCCACTTCGCCATAATTGTTCTGAGGCAAAGGGCTCTCACTTTCGCTCAGGATGTCCTGCCCGCTCAACCAGGAAAACGAAGCTGTCTTGCCCGTCTTTTGCTTAATGAGTTTGCCTGTAAAATCTTCCTTGATCGCTTCCTGTCTCGAATGCTCCACGATGATCACCCCATCCTCGCTAAGGATGCTCTCCTGATAAATCGCAGCCAGAGTGGGATTGATCAGATCCCTGGCGTAGGGTGGATCCAGAAAGATGATATCATATTGCTGTTTGCAATCATGCAAGAAGGGCAACACTTTTTTGCGGTAGATGTGGCATTCATCAGCACAGTTGAGTAGCTTGATATTGGCCAGAATCGTGGCTATTGCCGGGCTGGCAAACTCCACAAAATCTACCCAGACTGCCCCTCGGGAAAGAGCTTCCAGACCAAATGATCCGGTTCCCGCATATAGATCCAACACTCGCTTTCCCTCATAATCCTGATAGGCACTAAATAGCATCTCCCGATTGAAATCAGTGGTAGGACGAGTGCTTCGCCCGGGAACCGCATAAAGCCTGCGTTTCTTGAATTTTCCGCTGATAATGCGCATCAGGAACTCTTATAACGTGGCTTTCCCAAACCCGGAACCTTTATCTCAAGTTGCACAGGAATGGGATCATGACGGGGGCAGGCGATCAGCAGTATATTCGCATTTTGTTTGCAATGGCGGGTGCACTTCAGGCAAAAGCGATT
>JALNYD010000119.1 GCA_023230025.1 Candidatus Cloacimonadota bacterium
AAAAGAACTTGAATAGTAACTCAGCATAGTCCTTTGTAAACTTCTGCCAGTCTCTGAAGGGGCTGCCCAATCCGGGTAGATGAGCTTGTAATATAGACATCAAACTTTCGATCTGATCAACCGGATCAAGTGTCTTCAGTTCGATTCCACAGCTAATCCAACCCAAGTCCTCATCTCTTGTAGCACCTATCCTGACCCGCTGAAGCATCCCTTCTGCAAAGAAGTTATCTGTATAGACCTTCAGATCAGGATGATCAAAAGGCAGAACTTTGATATTGGCTCCGTGATTTATCCGATCATCTACGAATCGGCTCCATTCATTCTGCAGAAAAGCAAAGAAATGCTCACTACTTTCCAAAGCATGCCGAAGATTGATTTCGTAGTCTGTTACAAATCTATCTCCAGCATCGTGGAGTTTATCCACCAGGAATCCCGGAAGCTCTGTATCTGTATAATGCAGCTTGAACAGAATAGCCCAGAATTGCACTTCATTGCTTATTCCCGCTTGATCGATCCCAAACACTCGCCTAGTAATGAAATCGATACTCTCATTGTATGCAGCAAGGTTTTGGGGTTGAGAACTGAGCAGTTCAAACAGATTACTGCAATACTGGCTGGGAAGTTCCTTGATCGCCTTTGCGTTTAATCCAATGAAAAAGTCCTCAAGTCTCAGTTCCACCTTCTCTGCATTGATCATCACCGAATAAGGCAATTGAGCACTATCTGCCAGATCAGAGGAGATCCTTATTATCAGTTTGGAATCATCATTTCCTGATACCATCTGTCTCTTGCTTTCAAGATAGAAAAACAAGCTCAGGTTGTCATTGTAATCATAGACATCATATCCTGTGCCCACTATGCGCTCAAAAATGGACGTATTCGAAGTCAAACCATCAAAGTCGAACAAGATCACCATCTGGGCTGAATATGCGCACAATCGCTCTATTAGGGCGTTTATCCATGCATCTTGCTTCATGTCTTGCTCGTTTTTCACACTACGCCCACTTTATTGAGTTCTGGTAATCGCCTGATCGTAATACATCAGCAGTTTGGGATCTTCTTCCAGCAAGGAACTGGGAATGCGTTTTGCCACCAGGATGATAGTCTCATAATCTCTGTTTTGCCAGCAGTATTTGAATCCCGCTCGCACCGCTTCCGCACGAATGACCTTGTATCGCTTGCCAGAAACCAGATCTGGATTGCTCCTGGGCAGGTCCGGAATCTCGATTTGCAGATCGCTCAGCTTCTTGGGTTTGTAATCCTTGGGCAGATAAGTCTGGAACTCTTTCAACAAAGCTTTTTCCCGCATCTGCTCCAAATCTGCCAACTTATTAGGATCTGGCACATACCATCTATCTTTAGCTTTGGCTTTGAGAGCCGGATCATCTTTGGAGAGATTCCGCAGTTCTTTCCAATTTGTGGAAAGATAGGTGTGAACTTGGCTGGGTACCTCAGCTTTGCCATCGTATTTGAGGAAATTCTGCTCGAGCAAAATTGAGAGTTCGAGCTGCTCCTCAAACTTGCTGTAAGAGCTGTTTTCCTTTTCTCTAATGAATTGAGTAAATAAATCAGAATAAGTTTGTGGCTTTTCTTTAAGTAATTGCCTGAGCCAAAGGATCGCCGAAACCTCATCGGTGATGAATATCTCCATCTGGGCAAGATCAGGAATCCTCATCTTTGTCTTGTCATACTCAATTACTTGCTCCGGGAGGAAATACATTCCGTCCCTAGAGGGGAAATGCTCTTCAAGACCTCGATAAAATTCTCCTGAAGATAAAGGAACCAAAGCATTTCTCTGCAGGTAGAAAGCCACCATGCGGTCGTAGAGCAGGTAGTTCTGTCGCTCCGCTACGACGTGCAATTTGCCTTTCTCAACAACGACTTTAGGAAGCTGTTTAAGATGTGTCCTCACAAAATCCCAGACTCCTTCTTCAGTACCGGACAACTTATAAAATCTTTCTTCTATCCCTCCATTGGGTTTATAACAGGATATGATTAGATCTTGCTTAACTGCTGAAGATGCGGTCACTTGATTAAATGATCCAAGTTGCTTATCCAGAATCCTTACGTCGGCGATTACGAAGCCAGCAACTTGTAATGATTCTTGAATAGAGTTCCAAACTGAGTTTTGAGAGTTATGGAATTCGACCGTCATCCAATGACCTGGTTTTAACACATAATAATAGTTACTAAAACATTGTATCATGATTTGCTGGTAATCAAAAAGTCTTTTCTTTTGTGATTTATTTTCAATAGCCTCTTTTTTGTTATCAGTTATTACCTTAAGCCAATTCTCCCACAACAAATTTAACTCAGAGTACATTAGGTTACCTCCGAAAGGTGGATCGGTAAAGATGTAATCTATGCTATTTCTTAAAACGAATTCCGCTGAAGAAGACTGACACGAAACAATACTGAATTGCTGAATCACCTTGAGGGCATTGATTAGTTTGTTCAGTTTATTTCGGTATGCAATTAGCGGATTAGCTTCAGATACTTGAGAACCGATGTATAGTGTACCATTTAAGGGGTTATATGGAAAAGAAACCCCAGGTCGATATCGGTTAAGCTTTGATATATTAACTAATTGGCTATTGAACCATAATAATAGTTGTTTTTTTTTCTTAACTTTCTCATACAGTTTTGCCAGAAAAATGATTGTGCGCCTTGTGTAGACATGATGTATATGCGTAAATCCAATTCTCAAAGGTTCTCCAGTTTTGTCACCCTCTGGGATGGGGTTAGTTGGGAACCAATGTGAGTTTATATCAGAAGTAAACCTTTCAATCAATGCAGTATCTTGCTTATCAGGAAATTTATTATAGTTCTTCCTACCAACAGAGTAGTTTATTAAAACAGGCAATTGCTTTACTTGTCTTATTGTACTACCTGATGTTACGATGGAAGCTCCATCACCAGTTACGATATGATTACCATCATGATCAACAAGATTGTCTGTAATATCAGGATCATACTTCGAAACAAAGGCTCTCTCCATTGATCGCTTAGTTAAGCTTGTTCCGCAATGGGGACAGGGAAACTCATCTTTCACCTTGCCTGCTTCTTTGTCCACTGCTACTTCCCAAAAAATCACTTCTTGTGTGCAATTAGGGCAGATAAACACGTCACTCCACACTGTGTAGTTGATCTTGCCTATAGTCTTACCATCGGTATGCAGAGTCTCATACATCCAGCCGCAATCCTCTTCCACCTCTTCCAGAATGCGCATTGCTTCTCTTTCGAACTCCGAAAGATCAACTGGAGAATTGTAATTGGTTGCAATGAATGTAGCCGCTGGAGAGAGATCATTCAATATAGCTTTTCGTACACCCAGTTTGGATAAAGGTTTGCCTTCTTCATCCAGGATTGTGCCATCCTCTTTAACTGTATATCCCAGAGATTCCACTACCTTTCTGTCACCGCAGAGTTGAGCTGCGACACCGGTCATACCTGTTCCGCAGAAGCCATCAAAGACAATGTCTCCCGGTTCTGTGTAATGCAGGATATAGCGCATGATCGCCTTGTGGGGAACCTTGGTGTGATAGGAATGGGCGTTGTAGATGGGATCGTTCTTGCCTTCGCTCACGTCCGCGGCAAAGGGTTCCCGGTGATACTCATCCGGTCTGGTTCCCTTTTCCTGCTCCCATTCAGCTATGAAGTCATTTATCCAGGGATTGGGGCAGGCAGTGTAATAGGGAGGATCACTCAGGGCGACGATATCTTCATCCTCTCCGATGGGAAAGCCTTCGATTTTACGAAAATCAGGATCTTTTAGCTTATCACGCATGAGATTTCTAAAGTGCTCTCTGCGGGCATCTTCGCTGGCAAATACTTGTCCCAAGCAGGTGACGGGTTTCGGTTGTTTCGAACCTTCAAAATTGATTGTGCTTTGTTTAATCATTATCTTTTGCCTCTGATAGCTGAATCAGTTTAAGTATTGATATTCCAAGCATGCTAGTTTTATAGGCTTGTTCAGGATGATTGGGTTCACTAGGATACAGCATTGTGATTAATCTGTAATTCAATAATGGAGTTATGTTCGTTCTCCTAAAATATGTTCTATTTGTGACCCCTGCTAACTCCATGAGATTCGTAATACTCTGCGGTGTTACACAAGCTTGAATCACAAGCTTCTGAGTCTTAGATAACTGATGTACGAGCTTATACACATCACCGGATTTTAGTAATTTGCCAGCTTGGTCAGTAACTTGGTCAGTAACTTGGTCACTGCCTCCTTCTGAATCAGATCTATCTAACTGATTAGCAATGTATTCACTTAGTGACCAAGTTTGCCTGGGGTGGATTGGTTCGATCAATTCTCTTGCTTCGATACTGAGCATTAAGTTTAATGTAAGTTCGCTGGATTTTCCAGTTATGGCTTTGGCAATAGGTAGGCTCAGCTTTCGATATCTCACCAGGTAAGAGAAGATGGCAGCTTCTTCTGCGTTTAGTTGTATTCCCAGTTTACTAAGTAAATCCTTGTAGTGTTCGGTAATAATTTGTTTTTTAAGTATGGCAATGGAGAAGTTGAAGTCGGATTTATCATTCGTGATCTGAGCAGGGAAAAGACCTAGTCTACGGCAGTCCTCCATAATAGTCCTGATCCCGGTTCCGGCTTCCTCACATAGCCCAATCTGACGGAATATCCTTACGATCAAGGGATTGCGGATCGAGTGGTGCCGAGACTCGAGCAGGGCTTCAACACTAGAATAGGCAGAGCCGGGATTCCAGAATATGGTCTTATCCTTGAATATTTTGATCTCGGCTTTTCTGGAGGCATCTCCATAGTCTTGGTGGATCAGCAGGTTTACCGCCGCCTCTCGAAAAGACCTGAATTCCAAAGTGTCATCTTTGCGCTGCATGGTTGTCTCATCCAGGGAAAAAGGGACATCTGCAATAAGGGAATACTTGTCGATGAGCACCCTCCAGGCTTCGAAGAGATTGCTTTCAATCACGAGCCGATCATGCCACCGTTTGTCGGCATCCCAGTTGTCTTCCATCTGATCAATTCGCTGATAATCCACCACTGGCCTGGACAGTATCTGTCTCACAAACCGGTCTTGTCCAAACAGCAATACAGCCGCTTTGGTTGGGGTTACCTTTCCTTTTTCTTCGATCAGGAGTCCCATTTCCAGCAGAAAGTCCAGATCACTCAGATGAGCATACTTACTGGTGGGGTTTTTATCCAGAAGAGTCCGGTACCATTTTAAGGTGGAGGGATTGATAAAATTACTCGGATCAATTCCATGCTCCAAACTTCTGTCGAAGGGCAAATCACTAGCGTCTCGAATGAATGCTCTCAGCTCAGATTCTGTGCAAAGTTCATCCCCACCACCCCTTCTGATGTAGGCCTGGTCAATTCTCTTACCGAGATAAACAGGCTTGTCCTTGCGGTCTGCTTCAGGGATATAGAATACCAATACATGTTTCCCATCTATCTCGTGTAGTTCGGCATCTGACAGTATCACCCTGCTCAGCTTGCCTCCGTTGCGTAGGCAGCTAAGAAAGTCATTCTGAACCTTATCTACATCTTCTACGCCAACTATTTCTCGCTCGGCTTTCTTGGCACTTTCTTTAATGCCGAAAACAAGGTATCCTCCACTGGTATTGGCAAAGGCAGATACGGTTTTATAAGCATCGTCCGATACACCTTTACGGCATTGTTTGAACTCCATGCCTGTCCATTCCGGACTCTTGATAGCTTTAAGCAGCTCTTCTTTTGACATAACAAAGCCTATTCCAGTACAATCCTAACCCGCTGGGGATTCTTCCCCTGAGTGAGCGAATCAATATAGTTATTCAAAACTCGTTTCAGCTCAGCAGGAGTGATCGATCCTCCGGCTTTGCTGATCACTCTGCGGATCTCATCTAGATTGATGGTCACTTTGATTAGCCCGGCAAGCACTTCCTTGAAGATATTCACAAAGTTGTCATCCACCTTATCGGGAAGCTCTTTGCTGGCAATAAATGCTTCCAGCGTAGCTTTGTCTTTAGAGCTAAGTAGTGCGATAGATTCCTGGGTATGCTCATCCTTCAGATTTTGGATCAGCGTCTCAGTCCAGTTGGATATGATCGTATCGAGTAATTGGTCTATCTGACTCAGGATGTGGCTTGCGGACGAGGTACCCGATTCCACTGCAGAATTGAATCTGCAATGGGGGCAGATGGGATCTGCCTGTAAGTTCTGTTCGGTGAGGTTAAAACATGTTTTCAGTGCTGCCAGCTTCTCCAGGATATCATTAATCTGCTGCTTCGGCATGATGTCTATTTCACCAAGCTTGATTAGATTGCGTATCCGTAGATCGTTGGAGAGTTCGGCTTTCTTTCTATCGTCCTGTTTATTCAGGCGATGCTTGCTATGTAGCTTCACATAATGCTCAATGTAGTCTTTCTTGAGCTTTTGCAGTTCATAGCTGATCTTTCCTATCAGCACTTTGATCTCATCAGCCTTGAGTTCCTTGACCTGCTTGAGCACACCCTCTTTAGTCTTTCCAAACTCTGTTAACCAAGGATGCTCGGTGGAGAGCAGCTTCTCAGCAGTGGAAAGCCAGTTAATGAGAGGATTCAAATTGTTGATGAAGTCTCTGGCTGCATTGATGGTTTTTACCAGGTCCAAAGAACTACGATGGGTTTCTATATCTGCCACAGGAGTATTAAAGTTCTTGAGCTTGGCTGCAGAATTGAAGACAGTCAGGGACTCAAAGAATTCCTTTGTTTTAGTGATGGATTGTTGGGCATTGTCGAGCTTTAATGGGATTACCACGTCCACTCCCCAGAAGATCAACCCATCCCTGAGGTGATTCATGGTGTACACGATTCGGGCAATCAGCTTTGATATCGCGTCCTGCAGTACCCTCACCGGTTCATCGTTTCCCTGAGTAACATTCTGAGCAAGACCGGGAGAAAGTCCTACAAGCTCAAACAGAGCTTTGATGGATTGTATGTTCCAGTCTTTGGGAAGTTCGATGTGCTTGAAATCAATCAAAGTATTTTGTTCTGCTGCACAGAGATACTGTATCCGGGTGGCATCAAACTTATCGCCGATCACACTTAGGACAATGTCTCCACAATAGACCATGGCTGCCAGGACAACAACTACCCACTCCGGTTCCAGCCTGAAACCACTGGGATCAAGATAGTCCAGGCCATTGACCTTGGCTATGAGTTCTTCCCGGTTCAGCACCTGCCCCTTGCCTTTGGCTGCCAGCATAGCGCTGATGTACTGAGCGACTGGAGAATTGGAAGTATTGATCCGATCTCCATCCAATAATTGCAAAGCATCCAAACTAGCCAAAGCATGCTTGGTGCGGTTACTACTTGAGATGGCTCTTAAAGCTTCAGAAATGGCTTGTTTTCTATTGTAGCCGGTTATCAAGTTCGAGAATTTTGGATACTTGGGTGCCTGGGTTTCAAAGTGTTGCGCCAGGCAGATCGAGGCTACGGCATTGATGATATCTCTAAAGTTGGCTGTTTCATTTTGACCGATCCCCGATATCTCTCTGATGTTCTTACCCTTTGCCCAGTTCTCCAGGGACTGGCGCTTACTCTGATAAACCACATCAAAAGCATCCCAGATATGTTTCTGCAGCCAGGAGACTACCTTCCTGGTGTATTGTTCAGATTTCTGCAGGTAGATGGTTTTGGCATTCCCGGATGCCGTCAGGGATAGTTCATGCGCGGCTGCAAACAAAGCCAAAGCTTCATCAAATTCTTCATCTCTGCGGCTCAGGTAGATGAACACCTCATCGTCGAGTTTCTGATCTTTCACAGGTGCCACATCATAAGGGCGCAGGAAGTAGATATAGTAATCTCTTTGAGGAACTGCAGTGGATCGTTCGTTCGGTGATCCAAAGAATAGGTATCCGCTGCGCGGAGCGTTTCGTTCACGCCAGTTGATCTCATATTGCCAGATATTGTAGTTAGTTACATGTGGATTCACGTCCATCCTTTCCAGGACTCGCTTAAGAGCTTCATTGTAATA
>JALNYD010000120.1 GCA_023230025.1 Candidatus Cloacimonadota bacterium
GATTCCGGTATGATTTGTGTTTGGAGTCCAATCCAGGGTAATACTTACTTTCTGAAGCTCTTGGGGAGCCCTTTTGCATGAGATCAGCAAGCCTGAGACCAGTATCAGTGAAATGATTAATAGTTTCTTCATTATCTATCTCCTTATGATTATACGGGATTAGGCACGAGGATGGTATTGGCGATGGGTTTCCAATAGCCAGCGCATATCCACGTGGGTATAAATCTGAGTGGTATTGATGCTTGAATGGCCCAAAAGTGATTGCACTATCCGCAGATTTACGCCAGCTTCCAGCAAGTGTGTAGCGAAAGAGTGACGAAAGGTGTGCGGGCTGACGTCCTGTTTGATGCCGGCTTCAAGGCAGGCCTTTTGCAGGATTTTCCAGAAACCCATGCGGGATAGTTGCTTTCCAAAGCGATTGAGAAAGAGGATGTCAGTTTGTTGAAACTTCATCAGGATCGGGCGGTGAAGATTCAGGTATTGTTGCATCAGTGGTTCCAGAGCTGCGTGGTAAGGCACATAGCGCTGTTTGCTGCCTTTCCCGTGTACCAGTATCATACGTTGCTCAAGGCGCAAATCATGAATGGACAACTTCAGCAGCTCAGATATACGCATCCCGGTGGCATAGAGCAGCTCCATCATCACTTTATTGCGAAAGCTGAGGCTGTCATGTACAGGGAGGCTGTCCAGAAGCTTATTCATCACAGAAACTGATAGTGTGTCTGGAAGATGCTGACCAATCTTGATTTGGGGAACCAGATCAAAATCCACATGCATGGGCAGATCATTTTCAGCCAGGTAGCTAAAGAACTGCTTGATGGCTACTCTTTTGCGGGCGATTGAAGTATCCTGCAACCCCAGTTCCTGCAGAGCCAGGAGGTATTCCACGATGTGTTCAGCGGATAGACTTTCAGTGCTTTTACCGTTGTAATAACCAAAGAAATCCTGCAGATCTCGTTCATAGGCTTCAATGCTATTTGCTGCCATACCGCGCTCAACTTTCAAATGATAGAGAAAGCTGCCCAGCAGAGCTTTGGTTGGGGGATCAATCTCCGCTTTGATAATTTGGAGTTTCTTTGGTAATGCGCACATCGTGGGGATGAGATTCCTTCAAACCAGCTGAAGTGATTTCCACAAATTCAGCATTCTGTTTCAACAACAACAGGTTTTGGGCACCAACGTAACCCATACCGCTTCGCAAGCCGCCGATCAGCTGATAGATATAGTCTTTGAGAGGCCCCTTGTAGGGAACCATTCCTTCAATGCCTTCTGCCACCAGTTTGTTGGTTTCAGAGGTGCTTTGGAAATAGCGGTCCTTACTGCCACATTGCATTGCACCGATAGAACCCATTCCCCGATAGCTTTTGAACCTGCGTCCATTGTAAATAATCGATTCTCCGGGGCTTTCATCACAACCTGCAAACAGCGAGCCGATCATCACTGCTCCGGCACCTCCGGCAATGGCTTTGACTATATCTCCAGAAAACTTGATGCCGCCATCTGCTATGACTGCAATGCCGGATTTATCAGCTTCTTCGGCGCAATCCATTATCGCTGAAAGCTGTGGAACTCCAATTCCTGCCACCACCCGGGTGGTACAAATTGAACCCGGACCAATGCCGACCTTCACTGCATCAGCGCCATTATCAATCAGATACCGGCAGGCTTTGGCGGTTGCTACGTTGCCGGCTAGGATTTCCGTGTTTACGGAAGCCTTGACCTTTTGCAGAGCATCATGAATGTGAATATGGTGTCCATGGGCAGTGTCAATCACGATCAAATCAACTCCTGCCAGAGCGAGAGCTTGAGCGCGTTCCAGGAAATCTCCAGTTACTCCGATTGCAGCTCCAACCAGCAGTCTGTTTTTTGTGTCCTGCACAGCATTGGGATAGTTCTCACGTTTCAGAATATCACGTACAGTGATCATGCCCTTCAAAATGTTGTTGGTATCAGTAATCAGCAGTTTCTCAATGCGATTCTTTTGTAACAGGGCGATAGCCTCATCCCAGGAGACATTTTCTGGAGCTGTGATCAGGCGTTGCTGAGGAGTCATCAGATCCTTGACCAGGCGGCTGAGGTCAGTCTCAAAACGAATATCACGGTTTGTAAGAATACCTACCAATCTTCCATTCTCTACTACAGGGAATCCCCCTACCCGATAGCGCTGTTTCATCTCCAATACATAGGCCAGGTTGTCTTCGGGAGACAGAGTATAAGGATGTGACACCACTCCGCTTTCAGCTCGCTTGACCCGTAGCACTTGTTGGGATTGCTCTTCAATGCTCATGTTTTTATGAATGATGCCAATCCCTCCTTCGCGCGCAATAGCAATTGCAGTATCCGCTTCTGTTACAGTATCCATCGCGGCAGAGAGGAGAGGGATCTTCAAGCTTAGTTTCCTGGTTATGGAAGTGCTGAGATTCACCGTATTTGGCAATACTTGGGAGTGTTGGGGGACTAGTAGTACATCATCAAAGGTATAGGACTTTTTGATCTTCATTATAGCTCCATCGATAAGTATCTAAAGACTAATGCGTGAGTTTGCCACTCGCGCGATAACTTGTCTGAATCCAGGTGAAAAAATACTGTTTGGCTTACTTTTCAAAAAGTTACGGGCCAGCTCCAATTCTTCCTGTGCATCTGCCATCAGTGCCAGACGCAGATAGGATGCATATTCTGCAGCAAGAGCATCCTGAAACTCATGTTCCAGAATATTCCGGGCTCGCTCAAAATCACCAAAACCAATGGCCCATTCCACTGCCAATAACAAGAGCTCCTCATCCTGGTTCGAGGAAAATACCACTTGAAGACTGTCGATGCCTTCTGGTCTCATTTGCTGTAGAAGGGTGATAGCGGAAGCGAAGCTCTTCTGCTGTTCCGGTTGCATATTTATGCTAAGCATGTTTAAATAGATGATATCATTGGCGTTTTCATCCCCAGGGTGCTTCAGCATATACTCGTTCATCAGCGAATCAGCAGCGGCCGTATCATTTTGCAGGAATCGGGAAAGGAAGCGCAGATAATCCCTTTTGGCGATTAGCGGAGCCTGGCTGATGCTGTTCAGCTTCGCTTCAGCGATTTGATATTCACCACTGATTACATGCAATTTGGCAAGATCCAGATCCAATTCATCACGCTCAATCAATTGTGCTGTGAAGCTCCTTGCCTCTTCCATCAGCGATTTAACTGTGTTGATATCCTCACCTCTGGCCAGGGAAGTTTCTGCAATCAGTTTACGGATTTGGACATGAAGACGGTTGCGTTGATTGGCTGGACTTTGTTTCCAATAGGGATCCCGCAGCATATTTTGTAACACGAGGCTGCAGGAATCGTATTCAGCTTGTTCATAAAACATCCTGGCTACTTCAAAATGATAGCTGAGTCTCTGGAAGGGCTGGGGATTAGCATTCCCAAGATGCCTGTAGGCAGGCAGAGCAACATCATAGTTCTTCAAGCGCATCTGCTCCAGGGCAAAATCCCGCAGATAGGTTTCAGGCAGGGATTTGTAGATCTCCAGAGCTCGCGGATAATCCCTGATGCTTACCAGGGCATTGGCATAAAGCTCATTCATGATAGGAGTATTGTAGTTCTGAGAAGCAGTGGCAATCTCTGATATCAGAGTGCTATCGGCCAGAACAATTGTTTTGATCTGGTTTTTCACATAGTGGTTTACATTGCTGGCAGAGCTCATGTACAGCAAGTATTCTCTAAGAGCCTTAGGGGGATTTTGAGCCTGCATTGCAGCATTGGCAATTTCCAGGCTGAAAAGGTTGCGATCAATCTTAGCACGGGCTCTTTCGTATAGTTCGATTGCCAGATCATAGAAATTACGCCGCTCGTAGTAATTTGCGATCAGGCGATACTTGCTGGCATCGGTTGTATGCAAACTCAGGTAGGCATCAGTTTCTGCTCTCGCTTCGTCCATCTTGCCCTGCATAAGCAGCAACTGGATGCGCTGCTCGCTATATGTGGTTTGAGGAAGCATTCTTTGATATTGATTCAACAGATTTTCTGCTTTCTCGCCGTTATTCAGATTCAGGTATATCTGCATCAATTGAAGAATCGTATTCAAATCGTTGGGATACTTCTCCAGAATCTGCAAAAATATGGTTTCAGCCTGATTATACTGCCGTTGCACCATCATCTGATTGGCTTGCTGGCTCAGGATCTGTTTCTCGTCATATTGGGAGAACAAGGATAGCACCATAGCAAGAGCCAAAACACACAGAAAGATCTTCTTCATTGTCCAGCTCCTTGTTGGAGCAGCTTCAGGTATTCCATAATCAGTTGCTGATATTCTCTGGGATAGCTTTTAAAGCCTTCTTCCAGAAGCGTGGCACGGCGTAAGGATTCATAGTCAATACCGGATAAACCGGGAGAAACGGGCAAACCACTGGCCTGCTCCGCCTGTCTGCGTTCGCTGGTATCACGCTTGTTGATTGATTTTTGAGCATCCAGCAATCGACTGAGGATGTTTTCCTGGCGCTTCATCAGGTCAGGATTGAATTGATTTTGACGCATTTGTCGCGCAACTGCTTCAGCTTCGTCAATGATCTGCTTGATTGCATTGCCCTGTTTCTGAGCATCGGGATTATTCTGCAAGGCGCGTTTGAGATTCTCCGCCATCCGTTCCTGATCCGAGGCTAATTTGCCAATCTGATCTCGCATGGCTCCATCCATTCTGCCTCCCTGGGCTTGCATCTGCATCATAAGCTGCTCCGTAAGCATATTCATTGCCATTTGCTCTTGTCCCATCTGCTCCAGCATCTGCATCATGGATTGCATTCCACCGCCACCACCTCCGGATGAGGAGTTCTGAAGAGCCAGCATCAGATCATAAACCATCAGGTTCAGGCCTGATTGGAGGGTATCCAACTGCTTCTTGATGCTGGGAGTATAGCTTTGGCCAAGAGTGCCAAAGATCTCCCGGTAAGCCTTGTTTGTCTCCGTCAGATCAATGAAAAACTTGGGAGGGATGACCATGCTTACCTGGGGCTTGCTGAACAGCTTGTTCAGAGATATTTGCATTCCTTCATAACCGGAAATCAGATCCGGAACGATGGGATAGGGATTGTTTTCATATCTGGATTTTGTGCTTTCGTGTTGTTTGGAGAAGATCAAAAGCTCCCGGATGGCCAGTTCTATTGCTTGAACAACCTCCATCTGAGCACCCGAACTCATGGATTCCTTCATTTGAGCAAGTTTTAAAGAGAACCGGCGCATCTTCTCCATAGCCTGGGATTGAGCTTGTTGGGCTTTACTGCGCTGGTTTTGCTGGAGAGAGTTCTGACTCTGTTGCATATCCTGCTTGGTGTTGCTCTGGTTCATATCCTGCATTAGATCATCAAGCTTTTGGGAGGCATCGGGATCTTTGGCCAGCATATCCTCGAGTTTTTGCAACTCTTCTTCCAGAGTGTTATACTTCTCTTGAATCTGGGCCTGGTCTTCGGCCAGCTTTTGTGGATTCTGATTGGCTTCGGCAGTCTTATCATGCAGAGCTTTCTGCATCTTTTCCATTTCTTCCGAAATCTGCAGAGCTTTTTGTACAGCCTGTTCATTCTTGATGCTTTCCAGCAAAGCCAAGGTCTGTTCTATCTTCTGGGCAAAATCCTCCATGGAAAACTTGAAGTCCTCCATGGCTTTTTTGAGTGCTTCAGCCGAGACGTTTTGCATGTTTTCTTCAAGCTTTCGCATGGCTTCCATTAGTTCATCAGTGGCAATCTCCTGCATCAATTCCTGAATCTTCATCATCTTCTGCAAAGTGTCCTGCGAGAGAGTGCTATTGGCCTGCATTTTATTGATCAGATCGTTGTAGTTTTCAGCTATGCTTTCTACTTGTTGGGACAGTTCCTCCTGCTTTTCCAGAATGTTTTGAAGTTCCTGCTTATCTTCCCATTGCAGTTGGGGATCCTTGAGGACTTCCCGGCGCTTCTCCTCAAAACGTTCCTGTAGTTCCTGACTCTTCTCAAGGCTGCTGCTCAGTTCATCCTTCTTGAGTTGATCCTGCTGTTCGATCTCGGCATAAATCTCTTCAATGGAGGGGAATCGAGCCCGATACTTCGCACTTGAGGCTTTTTGGGGAACTGGGGCATTATCATAGATCTCAGCCCAATAGGTTACCACATCCCCCGGGAACAAATCCAGATCTTTGAGATCCCAGAGATAGTCAGTGTTTAAAAGCTTGCTGCGAATAACGCTTTGTATCCCATGGCTATGAGCCGCGTCATTATTGATCTGATAATGCAGGCTCATATTTGCCAGGCCAAAATCGTCATCGGCACTGATGATTAGCGGCAAGAGCAGGTCTTGATTCAGGTTGAGATCCTGGCCAGGGAAGATAATCCTGATTTGCGGAGGGTTATCAGGAATAACTCTGATGTACTTTTCTTCTGGTCGGGAAACCCTGCCCAAAACATCTTCAAGTTCCAAATACCAGCTCCGATTTGAACTAACAGACATCTGGGTGATAAACTGAGTCTGAGAACTGGCTGTGAGCTCTTTCCGAGAGGCATCTTCAAAGATCATGGTAGCACGCTTGACAGGAATATTGCTTTGAATCCCCAAGTGTACCAATGTACCTGAATATGCCTCAATATTGCCATAGCTGAGACTATCCGTATAAGCGGGGAGTCCGGTATAGGATGGATAGGAATAGCTTACATTCCAGCGGCGAACGATTGGTTCATCCAGGACAGTGATCCGATAAACCGGGCTTTTGGCAACTTGGTTTTCTGCATAGTATTCAATGCTGCTTTCCAAACGATTGAAAAGATAGCTGTTTTGGTTTAGACCCAGTTCACGCCAGCTTTCCGCAAAGCGATAGTAGAGACGATGGTTCAGCCGTGGATCAGGCGTTTCGATCCGGATCAGCACTTGTTGGTTTTTTCCCACTGTCAGATTACCGGGGCTTAGACTGATGTCCTTTTTATAAACAATCTCAGGAGGGCGATTGCTGTAGAACTGCGGGAATGATGTTTTAAAATCCGTCCAGAAGAAGCCCCAATATCCCAGAATACCCAATACCATAAAGCACATTGAATAGCCCAGGATGGCATTCAATGTCTTGGGCAAAGTATAGAGATTGGCACCGATCTGAGCTTCAGCCGCAGCTATCAATGCTCCGCTAACTTCGGTTTCACCATCCCGTTGGTGGATTTCATAAGCATTCTGATACAGATCGTCCCCAGAACCTTGCCGGGCATCAAGATAGCGTGCCACCTGAAAGTGGTCCCAGAAGTTCCTGTATCCTTGCCAGAGCAGATATATAATTGATAACGCCAAAGCAGAACGGATGGCGATGTTGATATAGATCAAAGCTGGTGAATAGGCTGAAAGGATCTGCCAGAGCACGAAGTATAGATGTAGGCCTCCGATGAAAAGCACGATGCTTCCCAAGATAGCTCGAATGGCTATGCCTATGTTGATCCGTGTTTTATAGTGATCCAATTGCTTGTGGAATCTGTGCATCTGGTGTTTCTCCCTTAATTGATCTAAAACATTCTGAAGTGGCTTTTGTGTCAAGTACGAAATGGGTTGCTTCGCAACGAAATGGGCACTTCGGGCGAAATGGGTTGCTGCGCAACGAAATGGGCACTTCGGGCGAGATGGGTTGCTGCGCAACGAAATGGGCACTTCGGGCTAACTGGGTTGCTGCGCAACGAAATGGGCACTTCGGGCGAGATGGGTTGCTGCGCAACAAAATGGGCACTTCGGGCGAAATGGGCTGCTGCGCAACGAAAGGGGCACTTTGTGCGAGATGGGTTGCTGCGCAACGAAATGTCCCTCCAAAGCCATGGAGTGGATAAGTGCTGCATGAAGTTAAAACTGAGATTAGCTGATTGAAAGGCATTAGCATCGCTGAAGGCAGTTTAAGCTTCAGGGGTACAAAAAAGGCACGCGGATACGTGCCTTAAGTATATTAGAATCAACTTGGTTTTAGAACTGAATCTTAAGTGTAGTTC
>JALNYD010000121.1 GCA_023230025.1 Candidatus Cloacimonadota bacterium
GTAATGATATATGCAATATACCAGTACGTGTTTCGTTAGGTAGTATTTAGAGTCTTGGATTTGTATCTATTTTGGAATTTGCAGTTTTCGGTGACCCAATTTGCAGATTTCAGTGACTCTTTTCAATCAATATGCATGAAGAATAGACGGATCCGCAAAAAAAGTCTTGACAGAATAATATAAACTTCATTTAATGCCATCAGTGTGGATCGTGTTGTTTGGGAACCTTCTACAGACGATATACCTTTCGCCAAAACGATGATATTTAAAACAGGAGCAATGATGTTTAAAGCCCGTTTGGTTTTGATAGTTATAATCTGCAGCCTCAGTTGGTTGGGTGCTGAAAATCTTGAATGGGGCTTGAAATATGGCATTGGAACATCCTCCCTGCAAGGGGCGGATCGTGATTATCAGTTGCGTTACGATATTACGCAACATGGAGTTACACCGGGAGATTTGGGTTATATAGTATTACGTTCAAACGATAGGGCTTCCGGAGTATCCCAAGCGGCAGGAGTATATCTTTCCACGATGCTATTCCGCAAAACGGATTCGATCCGGCTGAAATCTGAGCTGATCTGGCAGAGGTTTCAATATGAGCAGGTCTTCAAGGATGTCACCCCCGCCGTGAGTAGCCCCGTTTTGGCGGCGCGGTTTTCGGATGCGCTCCGTGGGAGCGTCCTAAGCAAAGTTGATTACCTCACTCTTCCAGTATTGATTAGCTTCAACCAAGAGCTTGCTGAAGAGCAGAAGGAAAAGAGCTATCAAGGTGCGTTTATCTATGGCGGACCCTCCTTTTCGCTGCTCCTAAAGCACGACGCAAAAGCTGAAGCCGGGATCCAAGCCCTGGATCAACGGGTGCGGCTCTTTACCCAGGAAAGTGCTACGGATGGTGACCCCAGTTCTTACTACACATATCAAAGAAGAAACTCTGGTTCGGACGATTTTGTGAAAAGTAAGACGGATCTGGTGCTGGGAGCCGGCTTTGCTTTGAAAGATATCTTCCAGTTTGGCATTGGGAAGGATGAGTTTATCTTCGACCTTCGTTACACGCTGAGTTTAAACGATCTGGGAGACGGTGACGCGCGCAACGCTCTCAGGCTTAATTCCTTCATGTTCAATGTATCATGCAAACTGTGAAAACAGGGAGGGTATCGTGAAGAAACACATATGGATAGCGATGCTTATGATGGCATTGATAGTGATGTCCTGTAGCAGGTCAACTTCCACGGATGGAGAAGCAATTGCCAAACCGGTTATAAATCCTGCGGGGGGATCCTACAACGAGACGCTTACGATCTTCATGCATTGCCCTACTTATGGCGCTAAGATTCATTACACTTTGGATGGCAGCGAACCCACCCAGGAATCTACAGAGTACACAGGGATGATCCAGGTGAATACAAACACGACTCTGAAAGCCAAAGCCTTCAAGAGCGGCTATGGTTCCAGCGCTGTGGCAAGCGAAATCTATCAATTCACCTCTGCCGCGGTGGAACCAGTGATCATCACCCCTCCGGGGGGCGCGTTTGCAGATGCTCAACAAGTAAGCATGAGCTGCGCTACAGCTGATGCTCAGATCCGCTTCACCCTGGATGGCAGTGATCCGGATCTTTCATCCACGCTGTATCAAGAACCGATCATGGTAAGCTCCACCCTTAGCCTTAAAGCCAGAGCTTACGCCGCGGGAATGTTGCCCGGGATCATCACAAGGGCAGATTTCAGCTTTGCTTTGCCGTTGCCCATTTTCAGCCTTGCAGAGGGCAACTACCCTGTGCCCCAGACCCTTAGCATCAGTCATCCCTATCCCGAGGCGACGATTCGCTATACTACGGACGGAAGTGATCCCAGCGAGGAATCTACGATATATACCGGAGCCATCAATATAAACACCAATGTGTTGATCAAAGCCCGTGCGTATCTCGAAGAATGGCAACCCAGCGAAGTTGCCAGCGCGTTCTACATCATCAATTTGGCAGATCAAATGCAACTGATACCTGGGGGTAGGTTTCATAACGGAACCGGCTATGTGAACCTTTCACCGTATTATATAGGACGCCGTGAAGTAACGGAACTTGAGTGGGTATATATCATGATCGATATGGAAGAGATCGTGCCGGATAAACCCAAAGGGGATCTGGCATGGTTTCAGGCCATCGAATATTGCAACTACCGAAGTATGGCAGAGGGCTTTGAACCGTGCTACAGCTATGGTGAGAGCGGCACTATGCCGGATTTCTGGCCAGCATATTGGTTTACTGATCACAGCCAGTTAAGCTGCGATTGGGATGCCAACGGCTATCGGCTACCCACCGAGATGGAGTGGATGTATGCCGCCAAAGGTGGGCATCTGAGCAGCGATTATATCTATAGCGGATCCAACGATATTGAACAGGTGGGATGGTACAGCGGAAATGCTTCAGATATCGCTTTGGCGGGGTTAAAACTTCCCAACGAGCTTGGTTTGTTCGATATGAGCGGAAATCTCTGGGAGTTTTGTTGGGATATCTATCACCACGAGTATGCCCCGGAAGAAAGTCAGGACCCCACCGGGGCAGATAGCGGATTCTTCCGTGCGATGCGAGGTGGAAGTTTCAGCACAGACGCCAGTAATTGCACCGTGGCGAGACGCTTCTATAGTAGCCCCACTCTGAGGGCGGATTCCCACGGTTTTAGAGTAGTGCGAAAGTACTGATCGGATACGTAAGTTCAAGGGGATGAGAGCGGATCAAAATATGATTTATGGATGGAGATACTGCTAAAAGAGTAACATTATAAATATCTATTTAACAGTATAAGGAGGAAAGATGAAGAAGCTAATGCTACTTATCTTATGTATTGGCATGATCACCGGCATTCTGTATGCAGCCGGAATTACACAAGGAAATGGGCAAAGTACTTCCCGCATGAGGGAAGCTCCGGCTTTTAACTTCAGTACGGCTCCGGTTAGCGTGATGACGAGTTATTACGACTACATGATCGGAGGTTTTCAACACCAACCCTTGCGCGTGATCCCGGATTTGGCGGGAGGCGGTTTTTTTCTTACCTATCATGGGCAACGAAATGCTGTGGGTCCGCGCAGAGTGTTCTATGCATATATCGACGCTGCGGGAGCAGTGAGCGAATTCAACGAAATCACATCGATGAATACCGAGGAAGGCTTCCCCGCGCTGGCAGTGGATCCGATATCCGGAAAACCACTTTATGCTTGGCAAAAGAACGTGGATGCAGACCCCCAATTGGAAGTGCAATTTACCTCCGACGCTTTTATCACTGGCATTTCCGGATTGTTCAACCAAGTGCAGACCATCATCGATTCTCCCATCTCGGTGACTGTTCCCAATCTGCCGCCGGTGTTGGATAACGAGTTCATCCGGTCTTCACTTCAGATAGGACCCTCTCCGATACCCGGAAAACGCAGAGCGTATGTGTTGGCGCGAAACAACGTGAGCCATACCATTGGACCCAGCGAGAACGTGGTGATCCTCTATGCGGATTTCGATGGTAACATGATCGAAGAGGGTACTCCATTTAGCTGGAGCGTGACCAGGATTCCGGAACTGGATGCTTGGAACAACGATAGCGATTGGCGCAACCCGCATCTGGCTCTATCTGTGGATAACCTGGGAAATCTGTATTATGTAGGTTATCACACCACAGTGCAGGCTGGAACAAACGCTGTAGTCTTGGAACCAGATTTCGACGTATTCATATGCAACGATTATGGGCAGGGTACTTGGACCAGAGTATCCGAATCCAGCCAGATTCCCACCTGGAACCCCCTGGCAACCCCTGCCGGAACACCGTATTTCACAGATCAAGGAGGCCAGCCCTACGCTAATTCCGAGCTGTTTTGGGCGCTTACGAACTCTGGAAATCTGAATGCCGTAACAGACAACTACGGCAGGATCATCATCCCCGGTATCTGGGCTTTAAGAAACTCCGACGGAGGAGTATGGGAAGAGCATCATGTGGTGAAATCAATCACCTATAATCCAGCTCTGAATAGCTTCCGGATCAACGAGATATACCCTCAGAAGGATCCCGCAGATATGGTGAACGCGGCGTGGACTCCCTGGGATACGCAAGAACCCTGGGGGGTGCCGGAGTATCAGCAAGATACATTTGGAAATTATGCACTGAGCTATCAGACCATCTTCCCCTTCCCGCATTGGGATAGCAGCCTGCATGGAAATAACATGATCCCAAATTATAACAACATCAAGATTTCGGAAGTAAACGAGCAAGGAATGATGGTGGCAGTCTGGCAGGATAGTCAAAAAGCTAAATGGGCAAATGAAAACGGTGGTACGGATTATCTGCAATATATTCAGGTTCCGGAAATCTATATCAGCGTATCCGCCAATCAAGGTGAAACCTGGAGCGAACCGATTGTCCTGAACAGCGTTAACAATCCGGAATTTGCTAACATCAAACCGATGTGGGTGTATCCTGCAGACAAAGTAAAATACATGGGCACGCAAGGCGAGCAGAAGATTGGTAGGATCGGATTGATGTTCTTCAACGATTATACCTGGGGCGCAAATGCGCTGGTGCCTCCTGCGCATCCCACGAACAATGGTGGGCAGGTGATGTTCGCAGAGCTGGAGATCGTGTTTCCGGAAGCTGAGTACGAGCCCACAGATCCCTTTGGTTTGCCTCTGGTACTGAGTAGCAGCATGTCGCTGATGGCGGCGGTGATGATCGATGCAGATCCCGCCTCCGAGGGCGATGTATTGGCAGCCTATGTGGATGTAAACAATGAACCTCAGCTGCGTGGGAAAGCTACTTTGATAAGCAGCTCCGGGATCACCGGATGCCTGATGCAGATCTTTACGGAATTGAATAACGAAGACATCTACTTCAAACTGTGGGTGGCTGAGACCAACGAAGTGTATGAAGTGGCGGAAACAATCACTAGCGCGGTGAATGGAAGCGTAGGCAGTTGGCCTGGGAATCCTTTTATCTTGCACGCTATTGGCAGCGTTGTCCAGGAAATCGACCTGCACACAGGCTGGAATATGTTCTCCTTGAATGTACATTCTCAGGATCAGTTTATCATCAGCTTGTTCGGAAGCGATTATGCTTCGGTATGCGCTGTAAAATCCCAAGGCGGAGTGCATTTACCGGGGAATCCCTTCAGCACTTTGCATATGTTGGTGGATGGCGATGGATACTTCGTAAACATGACCAACCCTGCCACCCTTATGGTTCGGGGTTATCCGATTCCGGTAGCGAATCAGATATCTCTGAACCCGGGATGGAACCTGGTAGCCTACTACCCTCAAGTACCAATACCTACCTATCATGCCCTTATATCAGTAAACGACCAACTGATTCAACTGAAGGGAGAAAACGGGCTTTATGAACCGGGAAATCCTTTCAGCACCCTCAATACTCTGGTTCCCGGAGAATCCTATTGGTTGAATATGAGCACCCATGCCGACTTGATCTATCCCAGCGGGGAGAGATTCAGCGGGTATGCCGGGGAGGAAACCCAGGTATCAAATACATTGGTGCGTAAAAGCGACAGTCAGAGCGTGCTAATCGCCCTGGGCGGTTACGCTCATCCGGGAGACATCGTGCAAGCCCACGTGGGTGAAGAGCTTCGTGGTACTGTGGTGGTAAGGGAAGTGGACGGTCGTTTGGGCGCATTGATCCAGATCTTCACCGAGAATGCGGGTGAGGAGCTCCGTTTTGTGTTGCAGAGCGGAAACAAAAAGGTAGATCTGGAACCGGGGCTTGTTTCCCAACCCGGCGCGATAGTGGGAGATTATTCTGAAAACGAATACTTTGTTCTATCTGAAGGAACAGAGGTGGCTCCGGCATTGGTTACCGGATTTGTAAATGCCTATCCTAATCCTTTTGGTGCTTCGGTGAACATCACATTATCCGTCGCTAAAGAAAACGAAGATATTCGGGTAAACATCTATAACCTGCGGGGTCAGAAAGTAAAGAACCTGATCCACGGCAAGCAGAATGCCGGAACCCAAAATCTGATGTGGGATGGCATGGACGCCAATGGACGGAAGATGCCGGCAGGATTGTATTTCTGTCGCTTGGAAAGTGGAAACACCAAGCAGAACATCAAACTAATATTACTTAAATAAGGAAACTCCCGGGGATGCAGAAAAGCTTGCTGATCACTCTGTGTGTAATACTGATAGGGAGCTTGCTTTTCGCTACAGATCCCTGGGGGGAGCCGGTATATTATCCCGGCAGTATGACGGTTATGGCGCAGGTGAGCATCAACGGCTCACCTGCCGCTTCCGGAGATGTTCTGGGTGCTTTTGTTTATGTGAATGGAGATCCTGAGCTGAGAGGCAAAGCAAGCGTGATGGTCATCAACGACATTTCCGGATGCATTCTACAAGTGTTTTGCCCTGCAAACGGAGAGATAATCCACTTCAGGGTCTGGGATGAAGATGTTCAACTTGAATATCACATTCTGGAGACTGTGAATAGTGTGGTAAACGGCGAGATCGGCTCGTATCCGGATGATCTGTACCAGATCAACGTCGAGGCAGGGGAGCTCTTGGCTCCAGAGATTTCACCTCCAGGGGGCGTGTTTCATGAAGCTCAAACTGTGAGCATCACAAGCCCTACGGCGGGAGCCGTGATACGCTACAGCTTGAACGGTGCGGATCCCACCCAGAGTTCCAGTCTCTATAGTTCCCCGATCGTGATCCACCAAAGCTGTGTTCTAAAAGCTAGGGCGTTTTTACCAGGATGGGATCCGGGACCCGTTGCCAGCGCAGAGTTTAGCATCATCAACCAAGTGGCAAACCCTGTCTTCACACCGGCTGCAGGCAGCTACAACTATCCTATCGTACTACAAATGTTTTGCGCCACTTCCGGAGCAACAATTCACTACAGCCTTGATGGTAGCGATCCCGGCGAGGAAACAGCTATCTATACAGGCCCAATGCTAATCTCGCAGACTACCCTGGTAAAAGCCAGAGCCTACTTGAATGACTGGTTTCCAAGCGAGGTGACCAGCGCACACTATAGCTTGCCATCAGCAACTGAAGAAGAAGTAGTACAAAATCCCGAACCGGGGATACTGTCGATTTACCCCAACCCTTTTAACCGGGAAGCCACCATCGAATTACACGGAAAAGGCTACGAACAGGCGTATTACTTCAGGATATATAACCTGAAGGGACAGCGTGTGTTCAGCACATCGGGGTTTGCTTCGGGAACCTTCAACATTGTATGGGATGGCAAGGATGCTATGGGTATCAGGCTACCCCGGGGGATGTATTTTACCAGCTTTAGCCAAGGGGATCGCCAATTTGTACGTAAGCTGATATTACATTGATCTCTGGCTAGTATTGTTCAGAGAATTTTTCTGGACATATCCTCCGCATATCAGAAAATGACTTCTCGACAACATAAATAATGAATAATGGAGTATATAATGAAACCAGAGATCGTAAGTCCCCGTCGTGAGAAGCTTCTGAGCTCTCTGCAGGATATGGATGCGGTGATCCTGTTTGCCGCCAGAGAAGCCAAGCTGGAGAAATTTAGCCAGGAAAACAACTTTTTGTATCTTACCGGATTAGAAACTCCTAATGCTATATATTTTGGGATTAATAGCAACCATTCCAACGTAGAATACCTCTTTATTCAACGTTCCGATCCCGAACGTGAAGTATGGGAGGGTAAGAAAACGACCCCGGAAGAAGCCAAAGCCCAGAGTGGCATCACAAACGTGGTGTTTCTGGATGAATTCGACGGTATAATCAGTAATTGGTGCCCTGCCATCAACAGGATAAGACCGTTGAACAATACACCCGCTGAACCCGTGAGAGTGAATCCATGCCAATTTTACGCAATCTTTAGCAGAAATCTATCATTTTTGCCCAAATTTGCCATTTACAGCCCTCAAAATGCCTCTAAT
>JALNYD010000122.1 GCA_023230025.1 Candidatus Cloacimonadota bacterium
AATGACGCTACATTTGCATTGATGTGCCCACGTAGCTCCAGGAGATGCTTTTCAATGAACTTCTCGCTTTGAGCACTACCCATTTTGGCAATCCCGTGTAGCTTATCCAGAATCTCATAGTTCAGAAACACTCGTGCCACGATGTTCCCGGAGCTTTCGTAGACCAGGGATTCAAGCACTGTTTCGGCTTCATTGAGCTTGGCTTCCACTTCTTCGGCATAGATGTTATCGCCATTGGGGCCAATGATCACATTCTTGATGCGTCCCTTGATATACAGGTAATTGTTCTTGGTCAGCAACCCCAGATCGCCAGTCTTAAAGTATCCATCAGGAGTGTAAGCCTGCTCGGTGCGATCCTTATCCTTGTAATAGCCCCTCATCACTGTAGGACCCTTGATTTGGATCTCGCCAATATTGGTTTTGGGATCAGGATTATCAATGCGCACATCCAGCTCGGGAAGCACAGTTCCTGTAGAGCGAAACTTGACTACTGCCGGCGTGCATCCGGCAATCAGGGGAGAAGTTTCAGTGAGACCATAACCGATGGCATAGGGAAATCCCGCTTCATAGAGAAAGCGCTCTACATCGTGGGATAGAAGCGCTCCGCCAATTCCATAGAAATGTAAGGCTCCTCCGAAGGTCTTCATCAGCTTCTTGCCGGCTACTTTGTGAAGCGCTTTGCGAATTGGCGGTAGCTTGTACATCTCACGCATCAACAGATTGCGGGTGAGTTGCGGATAAACCTGAAGCTTGAAGATCTTCTCAATGATCAAAGGAACGGTCAGGATCATGGTTGGCCTGATCTTCTGCATTGCCGGAATCAGAATACGAGCTGTGGGAGGTTTATCCAGATAATATACACAGGCTCCTGTCATCATCGGAATGATAAACCCAATCGTACATTCATAGGTATGTGATAGTGGCAATACGGAAATCAGCCGGTCATGCTGATCAACATTCTGGATATGCAGTGTAAGCCAGGCGTCTTTAACCAGATTCAGATGAGTCAGCATCACCCCTTTGGAGCTGCCCGTAGTGCCCGAAGTATAAATAATTGCCGCCAGGTCTTCCTCATTAGGCTCTGTACCCACCAAGCCAACCGCTTCTCTGGCTTTGTTTCGAAAGCGTTTGAAAGCATTGCTGCGTTCCTGAATGAACTCGCTTAGCTTGTCCTTGGGCAGATTCGCCTCCACCAGTTCCAAGCTTTCCAGGTTAAACATCACCGGGAACGGATCAAGATCGCTATAACCGAGTTTATCATAGTGTGCGGTAGAGACAAACACCGCTTTCGCACCGCTGTGATGGACAATATGCAGGATTTCGTTGAGATGAAAATCCACCAAAATTGGCACAACAATTGCTCCCATACTAGTTATCGCCAGATATGCCACTCCCCAATTGGGCATGTTTTGTGAAAGAATGGCTACACGATCTCCCTTCTGGATGCCGTGATCTCTTAAAAGCTCAATGACTTCATCTATCATTCCCCCTAATTGCTCATAGGTAATCGGTTCATCATCGACCATAGATAGCGCGGGACGTTTCCCATAGCGCTCTATTGTCTGTTTTATCATAGCTTTCAGGGTATATTTCTCAAGTTGAACCATAAGTCTCTCCCAGCAGTCTTAGTCTTTACAGGATAATCAGAATGGAGTTTAAACCAAACAATCATTCACTCATAGTGCCAGCCAGGTATCCAGTTGACATCGCCATTTGAATGCTGAACCCCCCGCTGGGCAGGCTGTAAGCCAGGCTCTCCCCCGCCAGATACAAGCCCGGTACAAGTTTGGATTGCATTGTCCCAGCCTTCACTTCCTTGAGGGAAACCCCACCATAATCGGACATGGCATCGCTCAAATCTGCAATGGCAGCAATCTCGAACTCTGCATGCTGTAGCCACTGTCCCAAAGCTTTACGCTGAGTAGCCCTTAGCTCAGACGCTGCTTGATCCGGCAAATCCAGATGCCTCAGAATTGCCTCACTCAATGAACGTGACAGACCTATACCAGTCAGGATGCTGCTGAGCTTCTTGCGGGGATTTTTGAACAGGATGTTCTCAAAGCAGCCGGACGGATCCAGAACCAAAGCGATGCGATCGTGAATCTGCATCCGATACACATTATCCAGGATCAAGGGCCCGCTGAAGCCTTGATGGGTAAAGAGCAGATCGCCTTGAAATGTGCTTTTACCATACTTTATGGTTGCTCCGCTGATCCCCAACCCTGAACAGGCGCGGAAAGGCAGGAAGTTCTTGATGCTAACAGATGACAGAGCCGGACGCGGTGCCAGCACACTATGTCCGAGGCTTGCAGCGAGGGCATAAGCGCTTCCATCACTTCCGGTTTGGGGGTAAGCAGCTCCGCCTGCAGCCAGAATCAAGTGCTGCGCCTGATAATTGCTGCCACTGCTGCATTGAAGATCAAAACCCCTGGCGCTAGCTCTCACGGAAATGATCTTGCTCTTGTAGAGCACCTTATGCCCCCGCTCCAGCACCAGTTTCAAAAGCGTATCCCGGATATCTGCAGAATGCCGTGAAAGCGGAAACACCTTGGCATCCACCCTTGTTACTAGCGGACATCCGGCTTCCTGCAGCAACTTCATCAGATCAAGGTTGCTGAACTTATAGAAGGCAGGCTTGAGAAATGACTTAAACTCCCCCAGGCGATTCAGAAACTCCCCTGCTTCGGCAGCATTGGTCACGTTGCATTGCCCAGATCCTGATAGCAACAGTTTCTTTCCAGCAAAGCTATTACGCTCCAGGATCAGGGCAGGTTTCTTCATTGCCAACGCAGCACCCAATCCTGCGGGACCTGCTCCAATGATGATGTTCATTTCTTCAGCATAGCCTTGCTAAAGATATGAGCGGGGAGTGTGAGATCAATCTCGATGCTATCAATGATGTACTCTGTGCCCTTGCCCTGTTTGAGCTCATCTTTAAAGACCATTTTGGTGGGATACCAGCGATTACTGACTCGCTTGACTTCGGAGGCTTTGATGGTTTTCAGCAGTTTCCCGCTTTTGGCATACCACTCCTCGTACAAAGCCACATAACGCTCTTTATCAATATAGGCTTTGCGCTTGAAATAGCTGACACCAGAGCTTTTGGCTTTAAGCTCAATGATCCAGCACTCCCGGCCATCATACTTGATCTCTCCCTTCAGTTCGGCCTGATAGTTCTCCAATAGATGGGTTTCTTCCATCATGTCTTCATAGGAAAGATCGCTCCCCATCACGGATTGCTTGAGCATGTTCCCGGAGATCTGGATGCTGCGGTCAGTACCAGGATCATAGATCCATAGATCATCCCCCAGTTTCAGCATTTTAGTGCCTTTTTCCCGGGGAGGCGAAAGATACTCGCTGAAAGCTTCATCATTGCCTTGGGAATAGCTGATCATTTCCATTGTTCTTGAAGCACGACGTGAATGAACCGTCATCCGCACATTTGCTTTGCTTGTCCGAGTTATCATGTTCCTGTCCACAGCCCGGACAATCTCATCAGCAGTAATGTTCTGAGCGCAGACCAGCAGCGGCATCAGCATGATCAGGGAAAAGAGTTTCTTCATGTTTCAAGCTCCTTAAAGAGTTGTGAGGTTTGTCGTTTAAAGATAGCCCCCCCAGCCAGGGCTGCTCCAAGCACCGTGGATAACACTCCAGGGATGAAGCTTGCGATGATGGCATAGGCATTTATTGAGGTGTATAAAACGTTCTCACTCAGCATCGTGGAATTGCGGTTATACACGCTCATATCCATGCCATAGCGGTTAAAATAGATACAGATTGCCGAGCCCAGGATTACTCCAATCAAGGCTCCGGTTGTTCCAACGATCAGGCCTTCAATCAATAACGCAGCATAAACTCTGCGCTTGCTCTCGCCGATCGCCAGCCGCACGCCAAACTCTCCATATCGTCTAATCCCGTTCAGAAGTCCGGCGTTCCATAGCACAATACCTAAAACAGTGATAAATCCAATGGACATCCAGAGCACGGAAAGATCAAGCATGGCCAGGATGTAGCCCATACTGCCCTGATCCTCCAAACGCAGCATAACTGGAGAAAACTCATCGCTCTCATCGCTGTACCTCTGGTTGAAATCCTGCATGATCCGGGCAGCTTGTTTACGTTCATATTCTCCGCTTTTGAAGAAGGCAAGAATCTCTCCGGCAGCGTTTTCCATATCCAGCATCTCCCGAACATCCTGAATATCAACAACCACTGCCCCCTGATCCAGGGAAGCTATGCCAAACTCCACTGTTCCACTCACCATAAAGTTCTGCATCGTCATCGCCCCAAACACCGTTGAACCCATCAATGTGATCGTATCCGAAGGGGCAATCTGCATCTTTTCGGCAGCTATCGTGCTCAAAAGAATCTCCCCGGAACGAGCCGGCAGCCGGCCGCTTCTGAGAGCGGAATCCAATTGCAGGCGCTTGATCTCGCTATCATCAGTGAAGATATCGATGGCAAATCCCGCTACCTCCCCTTGAACCCGGGTATTGCCCATCTCATCGGGAACATCCAGCAAAGCGCCAAAATTGATGCGCTCAACCCAGTCCAGTTGCGGATATCGTGCTTTATATCCCTGAAGCTCCCCGGCAATATCCAACAACGCCAGATCATAGGGCTTCAGATCCAGCATCTCGGCATAGGCTCTGCTAACCACCTTCAAATGTCCCGTATTGAAGCGGGAGGTTTGCCTCAGATAGCTCTGCTTATAGCCTTCCAGAAAAGAGAAACTAAAAACCAGCAATCCCACCGTAAACATCACTATCAAAACCGGGAAGAGCCACCGATGGCGATCCCTGAATACTCCTTTTAATAAGAACTTAAACATCTCAATTCACCTTCCCCCGCAGGGCATCCACCGGGTTCAGACGGGCAATCCTGCGCGTTGGCAACCAACTTACGATTGCGGTAAAGGCCAGGATGATTAAAAAAACGATGGCTATCTCGTGCATGGGATACGTAAACCTGATGGTATCGGTCATTCCCTGGATGGCAAAATCATCATAGCCTTTGGGGATTCTGAATCCAATACTGGCAAAGTACCAGAACAAGGGAAAGCCCAAGATTGGAGTCAGGATAAAGGCAAACATTGTGTATAGCGTGCCTTCCAGTGTGAAAAGCAGGGCTATCCTGCCCTTGGTGAAACCCAGAGCCGCGAGAGTGCCGATTTCCCGACGGCGCTTGAATACAGCCAGGGCCTGGGTGTCAAACACTGCGATCATTGCCAGAAACACCAATAAAGCATACATCAGAACCTGTTGAAATCGCTCATTTGCCAGCATCTGATATAGATCGGCGAAGTATTCATCGCGATCAATATAACGAAAATCCTGGTTGCTGAAACTCCGGTATTTGCCATCATCAAAAACAAAGTAGGATGCCATATCTTCCGCTCCACGAATGCGTTGCAGCTCGGCCAGATTCAGCCAGACCGTACCTACATCAGCCGTTGGCGCTGGAATGAAAAGCACGGTATCAACGATTGCGTCAATGGCATTGTAAGCTCCGGAGATATCCCTGATCCGAATCGTAAACACATCTCCTGCTTCCAAACGTGAGCTTTTGGCCATTGCCTGACCAATCACAACGGGAGTCAGATCACTCGATCCGCTTTCCAGCCGATGGCTCGGGAAGCTGAGAATATTCTGTTGCTGAGGCATGCCTTTGACGATTGCCCCCATCATTCTTCCTTGCGGATAGATGCTTGCCGGGGCTAGCAGAACAGGAACCACTTCTCCGCTCTCAATCCCTGGTTTTAGCTCTCCAGGCACCGGAGCATAGGAATCTTCAAAGCTGAAGGCGTCATAGGGATCATAAGCTCTGACTCTTAGCATCCCTTCGCCATATTCCCACTCACTTTGTTGAATCTCAGCCAGCCGAATCCAGCTATAATACATGGCTTGCATCCAGACCATGATGATCAGGACGATACTGATCACCACCACGTTGATCAGGCTTCGCCAGCCGTTATTGATGATGTTTCTAAATGCCAGGCGCAGGATCATCACTTGCCACCTCTCCATCCGTAAGCCGGATTATACGTCTTAGATATTGGATTACTTTGGGATCATGAGTACTGAAGATGAAGCTGGTGCCGAGCTCCTTATTCAAGTTCAGCATAGTATCCAGAATGTTCAGGGAGTTCTCGGTATCAAGATTGGCAGTAGGTTCATCGGCAAGCACCAGATCAGGCTTTTTGACCATTGCCCGGGCAATTGCCACCCGCTGACACTGTCCCCCGGATAGCTGATTGGGACGGCTCTTGATCTTATCCATAAGTCCCACCCATTCAATGGCTTCTTTCACCATCCTGTCCCGCGTGCCGGCATCCATCCTGAGTAGCAATAGGGGAAACTCCACATTTTCATAGACGTTATAGACCGGCAATAGATTGTAGGTTTGAAAGATGAAGCCCAGATGTTCTGAGCGCAGATTGCTGGCCTGGCGTTGATTGAGCTCCTGGATTTTGTTGCCCAGCACTTCCACCTTCCCCTTGCTGGGCGTATCCAAAGAACCTAATATGTTCAAAAGTGTAGTTTTACCACTTCCACTGGGCCCCACAAATCCACTGAATTCTCCCTTAAGAAACTCCAGATTGATGTTTTTCAGAGCCCAGAAGTCACCTTCTCCGGTGGGGAAAGCTTTGCTCATGTTTTCGATTTTGGCGATTACTTCTTTCATTCTTCTACCTCAAAAGTGTGCGCTGATCATCCCATGTAAGCTGGAACCATTGCTTGAAGATGTTTTTGCCGATAATTCCAATGATATGTAGTCATACATTCTTTCCCAAACAGCTCCCAGAGAGCTTTCTGAGCTTTTGTAATCATAGCTGCCAACGGCTTTGATGCTATCCAGAAGATTGATGGGATATGAGAGCATCACTGCGCTTATCCCCGTTTCCATATTCATATCCCCGGCATCTGTACCTGAGGCAATCTGCATCTGTTCCGCCATAATTGCCAGTCCATTACCAATGCCAAAGTTATAGTCTGCTCCCATGCTTGCGCTCAGATAATACTCTGGCAGGATCGCCTGATCGATGTTCTGCGATACAGAAGTTTCGAACCATATTCCAATAGCATAATCCATCCGCAAATCTATCCCTCCCCGGTGTTCCCTACCCATTGCAAGCTCCCGTTGATGATAGCTGAGCCCCAGCTCTCCTATCCCGATGGGATATTGCAGCCTGCCTCCATATTCCAGGCGATCTTCCACTCCACCCACCAGCTCATTTCCCTTTGCGCTTTCATCTCCCAGAATCCCCCAGATCCACAGATTGGCGTTATTTAACCAATGATGCCGGAACAAGGCTGCCTGCACTCCCGAAGTGTATTGATGCGAATCCAGCGGATCAAGGGTATCAAACCATTGCAGAGGACGCAGTATCTGTGCACTGCCAAAGTTCAAGCGTTGCAAGCCGATGCGAAACTCCGTCTGCGGAATTCCCAGGCTAATCCAGGCGCGGTAGCTTTCAGCACTCATATCTGCCTGATGCTTGTCTTCCCAGGTGCTTTGATACCGTGAGTAAAGGCTGTATTCTCCCTGGATGGAAAGAGCCTGCCAATCCCACCCCTGGGAAATCTCCATAGCCCACAATCCCCCCAAAGCTTGGTTGTCTTTGCTCAGATCACTATACACAGAAAAGCGATTGCGACTGTCAAGACCAAAGAGGCTACTCGTCAGAATCAGACTCAGGATCAGCACTGAAAGTTGCTTCACTTTAGCTCCCGGCTGAAGATTCCATACACCAGAATCTCATTAACCTGTGCCACCAGTTCTTTGAATCTGCTCCCGGATCTGTTCAAGCTTTCTCTGCTCAAAAAAGCTGCTATTTCTCGGATGACTACCATGAAAATATCAATATTCAAACACTG
>JALNYD010000004.1 GCA_023230025.1 Candidatus Cloacimonadota bacterium
GTGGGCTACAATAATATTGATCTGGAAGCGGCCAAATCCCGCAATATAGCAGTATGCAACACTCCTGGAGTGCTGACGGAGAGCACTGCGGATCTAACCTGGGCATTGATAATGGCAACTGCCCGCAGAATCGTTGCCAGTGATATTTTCACCCGGGAAGGGCATTTTACAGGCTGGAAACCCCTGCTATTTCTGGGCAAAGATGTCCATGAACGCAAGCTGGGGATTATTGGTATGGGCAGAATAGGCCAGGCCGTTGCCCGTCGTGCCACAGGATTTGACATGAAGGTGCTCTATACCTCACCCCAACCGAAGGAACTCCCCTTTGCAGCCGAACATCTGCCACTGGATGAATTGCTTCGGGAAGCAGATATCATCAGTTTGCATTTACCGCTTACAAATGATACCTGGCATTTATTGGGAGCTCGCGAACTTGATCTGCTGAAACCTGGCGCCATCCTGATCAATACTGCCAGAGGCGCAATTGTGGATGAAGCAGAACTAATCACAAGGCTGCGTGATCAACGGATTTTTGCAGCGGGATTTGATGTTTATGAACATGAACCGGATATCCCGCAGGAGCTACGGGAACTTGATAATGTGGTGCTTTTGCCTCATATTGGTTCTGCCAGCATAGAAACTCGTACTAAGATGGGATATCTGGCTGCTGCAAATGCCATCGCTATCATCCGAAATGAAGCTGCTCCAGCCCGGATAGTTTAGCTCTGTTTCCAGGATTCCAGCAGCTTCACACGTAACTGAGCATAGGTTTCTTTCAAACGCTCGGCAAAATCAGGCTTTTTGTAGTCCATAAAACTATGGTTTGCGACTTTCAGACCATGTTTGTAGAATTCCTTAGCTTTTTTGAGATCGGTAAAACTGAAATCCGCAAGATGTGCATCAATGTAGATATCTGGTTTATACTGGGTGGCAGCCTGCACCGCTATAAATCCCTGGTTCAGCATAAGGGACTGCATGAATACATCATAACGGCCGATTCTTTTCGCTTCCCCGGATCTGCCAGGCTTGATATATTCTGCCTTCAGGGATACTGGCGGTAATACATTGACCGCAATGGTGATCTCTCCAGGCACCTTCTCCGCAAAAGCCAGGGGCAGGGGATGAGCTACTCCCCCATCGACCAACAGGTATTCTCCGATTTCGTGAGGTGCAAAAATAAAGGGGAGGGAGCTGGAAGCTCGCATGGCATCAGCCAGAGAACCTTTATCGATCAGAATGCTGCACTGCCGGTGTAAATCAAAGGCTACGGCAATAAAGGGGATAGAACAATCCTCAATCTGAAGCTCGGAAGTCCACTGCATAAACAGCTTGTGAATGGCCTTGCCATCAAAGATACCGCTACGGGAAAAATCCAGATTTAGAGGATTGAACAATTCTATCGTGGAGACGTCTTCAGCCAGATCCAGCATTTCCCTGCCACCCATACCCAAAGCAGTGCACGCGCCAATGATTGCCCCCATTGACGTGCCAACGATTCCAGAGATCTCAAAGTGCTCACGCACTGCTGTGATTATCCCCATGTGCGCCAGCCCGTATGCAGAGCCCCCGCCCAGGATTAATCTTGCCTGTTTCATCGAAACCTCCTGATTTTCGCATACACACGGTAGTTGTGCCTGACAACAAAGACAAACAAGACATTGCTCACCGTCAGCACCACATTGATGGTCAAAAGCTCATTACCGCCGTAGAAAGACATGGCTGGTATCAACAAACCCAAGAGCAGCATTTTGAAAATAAAGATACCCCGGGGTATGCCCAGCTTGCGAAATACCCATCTTGCCAATGGGTTTCGCTCCCTATGATAATGATGCGGACGGATCACCAGATAAGTGGAATGTCCATCTAATACATTCACCAGGATAAACAGCAGCAACAGCACCCAAAACAATACGGAGCTGCTGGAATAGACCTTGTAAAGCGCTTTGAGAATAAGCAGAGATACCTTCATAAACCAATCCTGCTCAAGCCCGGGTTTATGGCAAGGAAAAACAACGGTTTATCAAAGCAGTTGATGTTTAGCACTGATCATCAGGAAAACCGGCATCCACAGCAATTCCATTTGCATCACATGTGTTTTCACATGTGTTTTCATACTGCATCACACGCCAGGATGGCGTATCCACATTGGTTGTCGTCACAATGCGGTCACCTTGCCGTTACTTTTGTAACCACATCGTAACCGCATTGTGACGACAGCTAATGGGGATACACCGTTGATTCCGATGCGGCTGAAACAAGCATAGCCCTGGTTGCTGAAGGTGAGAAATCATCCCATTGTAATCTTGATGGGAACTGTGAGAATAAATTCGGTGCCGCGCCCCAGTTCAGAGACGATAGAAATATCCCCTCCCAAAAGTTTGGCCAGACCCTTGCAAATCGGCAAACCCAGTCCTGCTCCGTCATGCGGGCGAGTGATACTCATATCAGCCTGAAAAAAGCTATCAAAGATTCTGCTCTGGTCCTGAGGAGCAATTCCCAGTCCTGTATCCTTTACTTTGAGGATCAGTATGTTGTGGTTGATCTGGCAGGATAACTCCACCATGCCACTAGTTGTAAAGTTAATGGCATTATCCATTGCCTTTGCCATGATTTGCATCAACTTATGTTCGTCGCTCAGGATTTCAACATCGGTCAATTCGTTGGGAACCACACAGCTGAGCTCCAGATCTTTAGCAAAGGCTGGAGCTTTGTAGAGATCAAAGATCTTATGCATCAACTGGTTTAAGCCAAAAGCTGCAATGTTGACTGCTTCCTGTCCCGAATCGATCTTGGCAAAATCAAGGATATTGCCAATCAACTGCATCATCCGTCTGCCACTGCTCTGGATATAACCAGCAAATTCACGAACGGATTCAGGGCTTTGCTCCGCTTGAATCAGGAGCTGGCTGAAGCCCATGATGCCATTCATTGGCGTGCGGAACTCATGCGACATATTCTGCATAAAGCTACTCTTGAGCTTTTCGCTCATCACTGCCCGCTCTTTTGCGCGATACAATTCCTGCATGGCCAGCACCCTGTCCTGGATGTTTTCGATCATCCCCATAAGGTATATGTTATCATTCAAAGTATCAAGAATGCGCACCACTGTCACCATCCCCCATATCTCGGTGCCATCCTTGCGAATAAACTTCTTTTCCCTTTGATAATGCGGAATATCGCCTCTCAGGACGCCATCATGCAGATCCTGATCAAGCCCAACGAAATCCGGATGAGTAACTTCTTTGATCGTAAGCAAGCGCAATTCCTCCTCGGAATACCCCAGAAACTTAGTAAAACTGGCATTAACGCGGAGAAACTGACGCTTGGCATCGGTGAGAGCTATGCCAATCGGAGAGCGGTCAAAGATAGCCCGGAAACGCTCTTCACTGGATTGCAGCATCTCCAGATTCTGCCTTTGATTGGTTATATCCCCAACCACATAGACAGAACCTTGCAAGTCCTGTCCGGAATCCATTAGTGGAGTACTGGATATGGAGAGCCAGCGCCCCTGATGGTTCACCACGGTGCTATTATGATCCTGTACAGCATCGTTGGAGTTAAATGCTGTGTCTTCGGGAATAAGCTCGGTGCAGCTTTTACCAATCACGCTCTGGGGATCAAGACCCAGAATGTTCTGAACAGCCTGGTTGGTACGCCGGACTACTAAATTCTCATCCAAAAGCCAGATCACATCTGGCACGGCATCAAAAGTAGCCCGCCATTGATTGGACACCTGCAAGTTATCCCGATACATCTTTTGACGGGAACTGTAGTTCATAAACATCGCTGCTCCAAATAGCAACATGATGTTGAGAGCAAAAATCAGCCAGGATTTTCCCAGCATGCTGCTATTAAGCTCTTCCAGGTCAATGCTCTGCACGATTAACCAAGGTAGATATTTGACTTCAGATACTGCCGTCAAAGCCAGCCTGCCCCGGTAATCATAGCTTTCAAATACCAATTTGGAATCATATACACTACGTGCCCGATACATGTTTGACGACATCAATCGGCGGATTTTTTCCCGCATTGAAGCACTAACGTTTTCTCGAAGCTGAGTCAAAAAATGATAGCCCCGCTTATCTTGGGCGAGAATTACAGTGGAGGTTAACTGAGTGGCATAAACCGGACTACTGGTGAGTTCTTCAAGATAAGAGGAAGGCCGTAGCTGCAACAACAACAAGGGTCCTTCTCCATTTTTCTGCAGAGATGTCCAATAACGCAGATATTCTACTGTGTTGTTGCCCTTCTCGCCAGGATCTGGATCAAGACTGGCTTCCACAAAGGGAGTTGTTAGATCCTTCAACATTTTCCGGGCATATAACTGCTCGGTTTTTGAGATTTGAGGATGAGGTGGAGCAGAGCGGGTGATGTCGTTTTCAGGATCAAAAAGGGCGATCAGGCAACCAGGATTTTGCTGAAACACAATATGCATCCAGGTAAGAGCATAAATCGCAGAATGACTTTGGGTATCCCCCTGCAATATAACCTGCATCCCTCTTTGCAAATCGGTATTATTACGAACTTCCTGAACCATCTTGAAGCGTTGATCCAGCCAGTCTTCCAATTCATGAGTCTTGGCATCCAGTGTAAGCAGGACTTGTTCTCGCATGCTCATCTTGAAGGTCCGGCTTTCCATACGCAAATATATGATGGCTGCAAGACTGACGACAAGCACCAGCGCAGTGAACACAGTAACATTCATCTGATTCAGGCGTCCCCGGCTATCATCCCTGGATAAACCAGAGAGAAATCTAAGCAGATGCAGGATTCCCCGGTCGATTTTCTCCAGAAAAGCCAGACTGAGTATGATAAGCGAGATTGCTGTGGTCTGAGACATTGGCACAGAGTTCATAAACGCAATCATCCTCACACCGGAAACAGAAGAATACAGCATGATCAGACTGATCGTGAAGGCGCTGATACTAAAGACAAAGCAAACTACCCGCCCCATCCGGGTGGGTTTCTGCTCTGCAAACTCAATGAAATAAACTATAGTCAACAACACAAAGAGCAGAGCAGTCAAAGCAGACATCGCCCCCATCAGACTCCCATCCGGGGCGTTGGTCATCTCAGTAAAGAGAGTATCCGGATGCCCGGCATAATCCACAAAATATGCCCCGATAACTGTCAGGCAATACACTACTATACCAATCAGGAGACTATCAACAAGTGCCCGGCTTTGGCGCCTAACGGTTCGGATAAAGACAATTGTGGAAAGCAAAAAACCTGAAAGGGCTGTAGTTGGTGCAATCCTGAGAAAGAACAGGATACCCATCTGAGGATTTAGCGCCCGGAGGCCCCAATTGATGATGGCAAGAAGATAGAGCAGTAAAGGAACTGCACTGAAATAAGCGATTAGCTTATTGATCCGGGCTTCATAATCATTCATAATTTCTTAACCTTAGCAGGACAATGAGAGGGGAGTAATCATGGAAAATTTATCCGTTTCAAACCAATTAGCAAGTATGAATTCAATCAGGAGTGGGATTTCCATCAGAAAAGCGCGGCTTTGGAAGATAGCCGCTTATTCTGCTTAAGCATTGCGATGCCAGGCAGATGCACACAAACTGCCCTTTTTCTATTGACAAAAAAGCCGAGCCATGAGTTTATGCTCGTCTTGAGAATCAAAATTAGTGCTCGTGGACTTAGAAGTATAATCTGATAGACACTTACAATAATGAAGTGACTTTCGTTCACAGCCTTATAGCCAAAGGAGATACACAAAATGGCAGTACCAAAAAGAAAAACTTCGAAAACTCGTAGAGATAAGCGTAGAACACATGATGCTCTGAGCATTCCAAGCTTCAGCACTTGTGCAAAATGCAACGAACCTGTACGTTCACATCATATTTGCGACAATTGCGGCACTTATAACGGCAGACAAATCCTCGACGCTAAGGAATAGATTTGCGGGTAGCGCTGGATGCCTTTGGAAGCGATGCAGCACCCTTTCCCGAAATTGAAGGAGCTGTATTAGCAATAAAGGAAGACCTCTGCAGCGAAGTGATCTTGGTTGGAAATCAGGAAGTCATCGCTGCTGAACTCAGCAAATACTATTACGACTCTTCCCGCATCAAGATTGAAAACGCCTCTGAACGCATAGAAATGGGCGATAGCGCTGCATCTTCTGTGCGCAGCAAGCGCGATTCTTCGATGGTGCGCGCGATAGCTTTGCACAAAGAAGGCAAAGCAGATGTAGCGATATCAGCGGGCAACACTGGAGCCATGATGAGTGCATCGCTGCTTACTCTTGGGCGCATGAAAAATGTGTTGCGCCCGGCAATTGCGGTTGTATTCCCCACACAACAAGGTCACGAGATTATCCTTGATGTCGGAGCAAATGTGGATTGTGAAGCACAACACCTGCTACAATTTGCTGTCCTGGGTTCAAAGTACTTTGAGTATTTCTTCAAAGAACCCCGTCCCCGCATCAGTCTGTTGAATATCGGCGAAGAGAGTGCCAAAGGTAATAGTATGTCCAAGGAGGCTCATCAGCTAATGGCTTCCAGCCCGGACATCAATTTCGTAGGCAATATCGAAGGCAAGGATGTGATCTCAGGCGTTACCGACGTTATTGTATGTGATGGCTTTGTGGGAAATGTGATGCTGAAAACAGTGGAAGGAGTTGGCTTTTCCATCTTCTCCATACTGAAAGAACAGATCAATAAAGATTGGGTGGCCAAAATCGGCGCAATCCTTTCTTATCCGGTGTATAGCTATATCAAGAAAAAGCTTGATCATACCGAATATGGTGGGGCATTATTAGTTGGGCTAAACGGAATATCAGTTGTATCACATGGTCGCAGCAATGCCAAGGCCATTAAGAACGCTATCCGTTTTGGGGCTCGCATTGCCGAATCCGGCTTTGTTAAGCACACCCAGGAATATTTTGAGAGGTTGTAATGGGAAACTACTTTGCCAAGTTCTCTGCTTTTGGGAGTTTTGCTCCAAAGAAGATCCTGACCAATCAGGATTTGGAAAAAATGGTGGATACTTCTGACGAATGGATCCGCACCCGCACAGGAATGGTGGAGCGGCACATTGCCTCCGCTGAAGAAGCTGCCAGTGATCTTGCCTATCAGGCAGCAGTTAGTGCCATAGAATCATCCAAAGTAAAGTATAAAGAGATCGATCTCATCATTGTTGCAACGATCTCCGGAGATCACGCTTTCCCGTCCACCGCCTGCATCATTCAGAAGAAGCTGGGCTTGAAAAACATACCGGCATTTGATGTTTCGGCGGGATGCACAGGGTTTATCTATGCCTGTGACATTGCCCGTCAATACATCGAAAATGGTGCGGCGCGGCATATCCTGGTGGCTGGAGTGGAAGTGTTAACCAAAATCACAAATTGGAACGATCGAAATACCTGCGTCCTGTTTGGGGATGCCTCCGGAGCCTGTGTGATGTCCCGGGCAGAGCCCAGTGATATATCCCGCATCATAGATAGCAAGATCGATGCCGATGGCAGCCAGGGAGAGTATCTGGTGCAAGCAGCAGGAGGCTCTCGTCTTCCCGCAAGCCACGAAACCGTTGATGCCAATCAGCATACCGTATATATGGAAGGCAACCGCATATTCAAGAATGCCGTAAAAAGCATGTATGCCTCCTCAGATGAGTTGTTGCGTCGCAACAATCTAAGTGCTTTGGACATTGATTGGGTTATCCCTCATCAAGCCAATCTACGCATCATTGAAGCTTTGGCTGACAAGATGAAGGTGCCAATTAACAAGGTAATCGTGAATATCCATAAATATGGAAACACCTCATCTGCAACCGTCCCATTGGCAATTGATGAAGCCATCCGCGCCAAGAAAATCCGCCGGGGCGATATCCTTTTGCTAACCTCATTTGGAGCCGGTCTCACCTGGGGTAGCATCCTGGCACGTTATTAGGAGCTGATATGAAGACAGCTTTCATTTTTCCCGGACAGGGAGCTCAGTATGTAGGGATGGCGCAGGATTTCGTCCAAAATGATCCCAGCCTCGCCAGGATTCTGGAGCAGTTTGATCTTGGGCACAATACACAACTGGCCAAGACCATGGCGGAAGGGCCTGATGAACTCCTCAAGCAAACTCATCTCACTCAACCTGCAATTCTCTTTCACAGCATTTGCGCATTGAGAGCATTCCAAGCCAGGTATAAGCTCCAGCCCTCTTATGTGGCGGGTCACTCCCTGGGTGAGTTTACTGCCCTTGTGGCTTCTGGTATCCTGAATCTGGAACAAGCCCTGCATTTGGTTCATAAACGGGGTGAATTCATGATCAAAGCCGTGGGAGACACTCCCTTTGCAATGGCCGCAGTAATCGGATTGGATTCTCAAGTGGTTCAACAGATTTGTGTATCCGCAACGGACTCTGGCCTGGTTCAGGCTGTAAACTTCAATACCCCGATCCAAACCGTAATTTCTGGCACAGAATCCGGGGTAGCCAAGGCCAGTGAACTGGCTAAAGTTCAAGGAGCAAAGCGTGTGTTACCGCTGGTAGTGGGAGGCCCCTTTCATACGCCTTTGATAGATAAAGCCAGTGGCTGGTTAATCGACGAAATGAATCAGATTCAGTTCAAAGATGGTTCAATCCCCGTTGTATCTAATCTCGACGCCCAGGCTTCAACTGGTGGTGATACAGCCCGGAATAAACTTGGGAAACAGATTATATCAGCAGTTCAATGGGTGGATTGCGTCCGCTTCATGGTCAAACAAGGCGTCACCCACTTTATCGAGTTTGGTCCGCAAAAAGTTCTCTGCGGGATGATAAAGAATATTGACAAAGAAGCAAGCTGTTTTAACATTGATCGAATTGAGGATCTTGCTGCCTTGGAAGAGATTACGAAGTGAACGCCATTCAGCTTGAGAGCTCTAATAGTCTTAAAGGATAGTAAAATGTACGATTTTTTAGATAAAGTGGTTTTGATCACCGGGGCTGCCCGGGGAATTGGTTTTGCCATTGCCGAAAGCTTTGCCAAAGCTAAAGCTACAGTTTTGATCCTGGATTTGAACCAGGAAGCAATTGATACCGCAGTCAACAGATTGATAGATCTGGGTGGGAAAGCTGCCGGATATATGGCAAATGTCACCAATTCCAAGGGCATTGAAGAGCTGTTTGCCCGCATCATTCAAGAACATGGCAAGATTGATGCTTTGATCAATAACGCCGGAGTAACCCGGGATAATCTGATGCTGAGGATGAAAGAAGAAGAGTGGGATCTGGTGCTCAACATCAATCTCAAAGGTGCCTTTATCTGCAGTCAGAAAGTCTTTAAACACATGATGAAAGCCCGTAGCGGCAGCATAATCAATATTGCCAGCGTGATCGGAATCATGGGTAATGCCGGGCAAGCCAATTATGCAGCCTCCAAGGGTGGCCTGATAGCTTTAACAAAAAGCTGTGCAAAGGAGTTTGCCAGCCGCAACATCCGCGTAAATGCAGTGGCTCCCGGCTTCATAGAAACTGAAATGACAGCCACTCTAAGCGATGAAATCCGGGCAGAATATGCCAAAGTAATTCCCCTGAATCAGATGGGAAGCCCCTTGGATGTAGCCAAACTCTGTATGTTTTTGGCATCAGATGAAAGTACTTATATAACCGGTCAAACCATCGCTGTCGATGGTGGATTGACCATGCACTGATCTTGTGCAAAGTAAACGTAATAACCCAAAATACAAGGATAAAAAACTCGTATCAATTCCATAGGAGGAACAATGGATATTGAAGCCAAAGTAAAACAGATCGTGATGGACAAACTGGGCGTTGAAGAAGCTCAGATCGTTCCTGAAGCAAACTTCATTGAGGATTTGCGTGCTGATTCTCTGGATACAGTAGAATTAGTAATGGCATTTGAAGATGAATTTGGTCTGACAATTCCTGATGAAGATCAGGATAAACTTCGTACCGTTGGTCAAGCCATCGATTATCTGAAAGGAAAACTCGGTTAATCGAACCCACATCCGGAATCAATCCTGATAGCATTGATATCAGGATTGATTCCAATTTACTCTGCATTCATCTGAGTTATCCACTTTCTCAATACGATGCTTCAGAAGAATGCAGTATTTCTCACTGAATACAAGAGGTAGATATGACAAAAAGACGTGTTGTAATAACTGGTATGGGCGCAATCACTCCGGTGGGTCACAATGTAGCACAAACCTGGCAAAGTCTGATCAATGGAGTATGCGGAGTAGGCATGATCAGTCACTTCGATGCCAGTACTCTTCCAGTTCAAATTGCCGCTGAAATCAAGAACTACGACCCTGAAGAGCACTTTGATCATAAAGAAGTAAAAAAACTTGATATATATACCCAATATGCAATGATCGCAGCTAGGGAAGCTGTCAAGGATTCTGGATTGGAAGCAGGTAATTTTGATCCTGATCGAACTGGCGTCATCTCTGGAGCCGGAATCGGTGGAATCCTGACCTTTGAAGAGGAATGCGTGAAATGCCACACCGCGGGACCTCGCCGCATCAGCCCCTTCTTTATTCCCAAAATGATTGGCAATATTGCCGCCGCTCACATCAGCATCGAGCATAATTTTAAAGGCATCAACTTCAATGTGATGAGTGCCTGTGCAAGTGCCAACCACGCTTTGGGTACGGCTCTGCGCTCAATTCAATATGGAGATGCCGATATCATCATCTCTGGCGGAACTGAAGCCGCAGTAACTCCCCTTGCCGTAGGTGGCTTCACCTCGATGCGCGCTCTTTCAACCCGCAATGATGATCCGCAAACTGCTTCCCGCCCTTTTGATAAGGAACGCGATGGCTTTGTGATGAGCGAAGGTGCCGCCTTCCTGGTTTTGGAAGAGCTGGATCATGCTATTGCGCGAGGCGCAAAGATTTATGCTGAGTTAGCTGGCTATGGTGCCAGCGGTGATGCCTTCCATATCACAGCCCCCACCGAGGATGGAGAGGGTAGCACCAGAGCGATTCTGATGGCCATCAAGGATGCTGGATTGACTCCTGAAGACATTGATTATATCAATGCTCATGGAACTTCCACTCCCCTGAATGATAAGGGTGAAACGCAATCATATAAATCCGCTTTCGGCCCTCTGGCTTACAAGATGAAAATCAATTCCACCAAGTCCATGGTGGGACACATGCTTGGAGCTGCAGCGGGAATTGAGGCAATCGTATGTGTAAAAACGATTGAGACCGGCACTATTCATCCCACAATAAACTTGCTAAACCCCGATCCCTATTGCGATCTGGATTATACTCCCGGCTGCTCTGTGCAACATACAGTTAATGCAGCTCTCTCCAATTCATTAGGTTTCGGTGGTCACAATAGCGCTATCGTGATCAAACGCTATAAGAAGTAACTAATAATCAGATATCCCGCTGGTGATGATTGCATCAGCGGGAGCTTTTTCGAAAGAGAAGCAATGAGTGCAAAATTGAAAAAGATCATCACCCAAATCCTGGACTATTTTAACGGCAAACGCATGCCAGAACCTTATCCTAAGTGGGAAAAGAGTTTGGGGCAATTGCAAAAGAAGCTTGATTATACTTTTCATGATACCACCCTGCTGAAGGCTGCCCTCACCCACAAATCCTATCTGCGCCGTCATTTTGGTGATCATAAAGCTCCTTCACCATTTGAACGCATGGAGTTTTTGGGCGATAGCATCCTCGGATTTGTTGTTTCTAAAGAGCTTTTTGCCCGGCACCCGGAAGAACAGGAGGGAAAGCTCTCCAAACTTAAATCCAAGATTGTCTCAGAGACCTATCTGACCCTCAAAGCCAACAATCTGGAGCTTGGCAAATTCCTCTTACTGAGTCCGGAAGAAGCCGCTTCAGGTGGAGCATCCAAGCCTTCCATCCTCTCGGACAGTGTTGAAGCTCTGATCTGCGCCATATATCTGGATAGTGGCATTGCTGCCGCCACCAGATTTATCAAAGCGCATATTCTGGAAAACTACGAAGAAACAGTGACCAGAGATGAGCTTGTAAACTACAAATCAATATTGCAAGAATATCTACAAGGCCGCAATCAGGAACCTCCAAGGTATGTTACAATCGCCGAAGAAGGCCCTGAGCATCAAAAAACCTTTGTGGTTGAAGTTCGCTTTGGCAACAAACTGAGCTGCACGGGAAAAGGCAATACCAAGAAGAATGCTCACCAGGAAGCTGCCCGTTTGGCTTGCCAAAAACTGGGAATCTAGAGACTTTCGTCTAATCTCTATTACAATTTCTTAACGATCAGCTTGTTCCCTTCGATATCCAACACTTCAACTTTGGCGTTTAACTCGATGCTTTCACCGTTCTGACTGATGGCAACCCATTCCTCGCCACCAATCTTTACATAGCCCCGCGCATCAGACTCGATAGCCGATGTTATATGCCCAGATTTACCCTTGAGTGCATATACATTGGTCTCGCTGCCGGGATTAGATAGAACTTTCTTTCCCAGTTTTCGCATAAACAGGAAAGCAATGAAACTGAAAACTGCAAAGATCAGGATTTGGAAAGGGATGCTATCCTCTACAAAGGGAATCAGGGCCAGAAGCCCCGTAATGATTGCACCAATACCCAGTGAGATAAAGAAAAAAGCCGGATCAAAGATTTCAATGATGATGAAAGCAATGCCAATGATCATCCAGACGTGCCAGGCAAGTAATTGCATCTTAATCTCCTGTTATTTGTTTTCTTCCTCCGAATCGGAAGAGTTGGATTTGTCTTTGTAAATACGCTTAACCTTGCGTTTGTTTGAACGATAGCCATAGTTTGCTCCATAGCGGTCATATTTTGAGTATGAACCACCATAGTTGTATCCGCCGCCTAATCCACCACTGGAGAAACCCTTTACGCCCATTAAGGACAGGATATGCATAATCAGACGGGCACCAAAATAGACCAATATAGCCCCGATGGTAAAGATACCCAGCCAGGTTAAATATGTAAGAACCATGCTCTCAACCTGGCTAATAAAGGTAGCTCTTCCCCGAACCGGGCTAAGTGTGATGTATAAAAGCACATTCTTGGCTTCTTCAAGCCGTTCCAGATTGCTGCGGCTTTGTTGAATCATAGCATGCAAGGCTTCCTTGCGGCGATTCTGCGCATCGGAGGGGAAACGCACCAGAGCCAGATCCGTCTGTTCCTTTTCATAAGACGCCAGGCGAGTAGATTCGCTCTCAAAATCCAAATTCACCAGGGATGTATCTACCTGTTCGATCTGAGAAACCACGGAACCATACTTTTTTAGCTCGGTAACTACAGAGTTAACTTCATTTTGATCCAAGGTGAATAAGTAGGCTCCAAATCCACCTTCATTCTGTCTGCGAATCTTCTGTTTGGCCAATTGGTCAATGATCGTATTAATGCCGGATTGAGCCTTGTTGACATCTGTAGAAGTGAAGGTTATCTTTGCTTTGTTGATAAACTTAAGGTCACGATATTCGTTTTGGCTGTCCTTGAAGTTAAAAGTGGGAGTCTTACTTCCCCGTTTCTCGAACTGCACTATCGTGGCTGCCAAAGCCAAAAAAACGATAAAAATCGCTATGCCTCTAACTCTGCGTTTACTGGTTTTGCTCACGTAAATCCTTCCTTTGTTTGATAATCAATTCTTCCGCATGTTTTAGAGCGTGTTGCGTGATGTTGCCAGAAAGCATTCTGGCTAATTCACGAATACGTTCCGCGGGATTCAACACACTCAAAGTCACACTGGTTTTAATCTCACTTTTCTTTTCCACCGCAATATGGGTATTTGCATAGGCTGCAATCTGCGCTAAATGCGTAACACACAATATTGGATGTTGTTGGGCAATGCAAGCAATTGCCGAAGCCATCAGTTCCGCTGTCTTCCCGCCAACCCCGGAATCTATCTCATCCAGAATCAGCAATTTGGGGTACATCCGTTGTGACAACACCTGCTTGATGCCAAGCAGGATTCGGCTCAATTCACCACCGCTGGCAACATGTGCCAAAGGCTTGAGGGAACTGCCTGAATTTGCCGAAAAGAGTATCTCCACAGCGTCCTGACCGCTTTCAGTAAAAGCTGCCATTGCATTAGTCATAACATTTTCTGAGGCTGCATTTTTGTCAATCCGAATTTGGATTGAGGACTGAGCCAAGGCCAGTTGACGAATACTATTTTGTAGTTCCTCTGCCAGAGCAAGAGCAGCAGTTCTACGAATTGCACTCAGCTTATCTGCTTTTTGGGCAAGCTCTTGCATACCAATAGCAATGGATTCTTGCAGGGCGATGATCTGTTGTTGAAAATCATCAGCACTGGCAATTTCTTTTTGCCTCTTCTGAAATAGTTGCAATAGCTCTTCCACATTATGCACTCTATGTTTATACAGCAGGTTATTGATTGTGTCCAATCTCGATTCCAGATAGCTGAGCCGACCAGGATCAAAACTGATGTTATCTGTTAATGAACTTAGCGTCTGAGCTGTGTTACGTAACGCTTCCGTCGCTTCAACAAGTAAGGATGCAGCATCTTCAATCTGAGGATTTAAGCGTCTATAATGCTCCAATTGCGCTTGAAACTGTCCCAATTGATCTACAATACTGTTTTCGGATTCCATCAAAGCCAGATTCATGCCCAGAGCCAGTTCCTGAATCTCCTTGCCGTGACTTTGCAGTTCGAACTCTTGTTGCAAATCTGTATCTTCACCTGCCTGGATATCAGCCTTTTCCAGTTCAGCATACTGGTAGCGGTACAGCTCCAACCTCTGCTGCTGCATTTCTTCCTGTTTCTGCATTTCTTGCAGTTGTCTCTGTTTGCTCTTGAGTTCTTTGAATGCCATTGCAAAATCGGCGCACAAACCCGTGGAATCAGCATATCTGTCCAGAAGCTCAAGTTGATATGCAGTTGAAAGCAGTTTCTGTTGATCCCTCTGATGGTGAAAATCCAGAAGCAGTGGTTTCAGATTCTTTAGAACCTGTGCGCTAACCTTCCTGCCACCAACAAAATAGGAAGACTTCCCATTCACTGAGATTTCTCTAGCCAAAACGAGTTCTTCTTCCCAATCTGCATTGATCTGATTCAAGTATTCTCGCAGTAGGGGATCCTGATTGGGGATGAAGCTGGTCTCCAAATATATAGGGGATGATGGATCATAAGCCTCAAGTCCTGCTGCACTATCGCCAAAGATCAGAGCTACAGAACCTACCAGGATTGATTTTCCAGCCCCCGTTTCGCCGGTAATCACCGTCAATCCAGATTCAAAACGGATTCGGAGTTCTGGAACCAGAATGTAATTTCTGATATAAATCTCTGCCAGCATCACTTACCCAGATTCATCTTATTGCGAAGAATGCGGTAAAAAGTACGTTTTGAGAGTTTGATGAACTTCACACTTCGTTTGGATGCAGTTACAATCACTTCATCATTTTCACACAAGGCCAAACTATTTGAGCCATCCAGTTGCAACCAGGCGGCTTGGGACAAGCCATGCACCCGCATCAACAGGTGATCACTGGCGGGGAACACCATCGGGCGAGTAGTAAGCAGGTGAGGATTGAGCGGACTCAGCACGATCGCCTCCATCTGGGGAGCCAGAATGGGTCCTCCGGCAGAAAGTGAATAAGCAGTGGAACCAGTTGGAGTGCATGTGATAACTCCATCACAGCGTGAATCAAACACATAGCGTCCATTGGCAAAGATACGCACGCCAATCAAGCCCGGATTTTCACCTTTATAGATCACCGCGTCATTCAGTGCTTCCCTTTGCAAGATCAATGCTCCAGAGCGTTTAACGCTACACAAGATTAGCATCCGGCTAAGAATCTTGAACTTTCCGGCAATCAGATCCCGAATTGATGCCCTGATCTCAGGAAGCGTGCTCTCGGAAAGGAAGCCCAGATAACCAAGATTGATCCCCAGGATAGGTGCGGAGGTTTTAAGCGCCAGGTCTTTGGCCCTCAAGATGGTGCCATCACCACCGAAGACCAGGATGCAATCGATCTTGGGCACCGGGCTGGTACCGACAAAATCTACTAGTTTCACAGGTTCCAGCAGGATATCCTGTTGCTCTGCATCGCCAAAGAAATTGAGCTTCTTTTGTTGTGGATGCAGAACACGATGCTCTTTTTGCAGATTGATCAGCAGCTCAAATATGCTCTGCTTGTTTGTAAATCCAGGGTTGATATATACGGCAAAATTAGTCATGGTGATTGTAATATCCAGCGATACGATTCATAGCGTTCGGGATCTATTTCCCCTTTCTCCAGCGCTTCCAATACGGCGCAACCTACTTCTTCGATATGGCTGCAATCCCGAAACTTGCATAAAGGGTAATAGGCATCAAAGCCAGGAAAAAGCTTGGGTATGATCTTCACATCATCCTGATGCAGTGAAATCGTTTTGATTCCAGGAGTATCCAGCAGGTGTCCGCCAAAGCTCCAGGGCAGCAAAACCGCCTGCGTGGTGGTATGCTTCCCTTTTTCATTAAAATCGCTTACTTCGGCTGTTAACAGCTCAATCCCTGGTTCCAGACAGTTGATCAATGAACTTTTCCCAGCTCCTGAATGTCCAGAAAATACCGAATCGCGGTCTTTTAGCATATCTCGGAGTTCATCAATGCCCTCGCCGCTGATAGTGGAGGTGAGGATAATTTTGCAACCGATCTGACGGTAATAAGCAAGGCTTTCCTCAAGCTCCTCAAAATCCCGGCAGAGATCAATCTTGTTCACCACTATGAGGGGCGCTATATTGTGCTTTGCAGCCAGGATCAGGTATCTATCCACCAAACCGGGTTTAAACCTGGGCATCAGCCATGAGGTGGTGATTACCAGGATGTCGATGTTGGCAGCGATCACGATATCCCTTTGGAATGTTCCTGAACCATACCGGATCAGGCTGTTTCTGCGTGGAATCAGGTTCTCAATCCGAAAGTCTGGAGCTGGGGCCAGATCAAGCTCAACCTGGTCTCCTACGGCCAGCAGGCCTGAGCTCTGATATAGAAACTGCTTTAGGCGTCCGCTGATGCTTGCCATCACTGTTTGATCTGCAAGAGCTACCCGGCATTGATAGTTGCTCATCACTTCCATCACCCGTCCGACCTGCAGTTCAGAATCGTTTTTCTGACTGTGTTTCAGCTTGCTTGAGATTCGCGCTGTTTTATACGCAGAAGCCTCCCGCTGGTCATCCAGAACATCAAGATCGGGCAGACTGATATTGCGCAGCCTGCCCTTGAATTTTATATGTTGTTTCTTGTCCTTTTGTTTCACTTTCTAAATACAGGAGTAATCAGATCAAAGATATCTGCGTTCTTCTGGATTTCAGCTTCGTTGCCAAAGATCGCATAGTGGTTTTTGGCCATGATTGCTTGAATCATATCTGCATATTGTTTGAGATCTTCCAGCTTGGTATCCAGTACTTCATCGCGGATTTGTTGGCGATCAGCCTGAGTAAATCCTGTCAAATAGTCCATATCGCCTTGAATTCCCTGACTCTCGGGAGTTTTGGGATAATCCAGATTTGAGATATCACCCAGAATGAACTTATCCATTTCCCGATTGCTGCATTGGAAACTGCGGATAAAATCTGGCACTCCGTCATATACGGCCAGGCTTTCTTTCATATTGGGATCGCGATAGGAATAAAAATACTGATAACCATCCAAAGTAAAGCCAGCTCCACCGCCATATGCGCCGCCTTTTACTCGAAGCTCGCGGTAAAGATATTCATTGCTCAGGATTCCTGAAAGCACCCGCAATTTGCCAGAATAGGGATAGCCTTTGCGGAAGAAATTACCGCCTTTCACCACATACTGAATCTTTACGGGAGCGGATATACCTTCATTTTGATTCCGGGTCTCCCAGCTGATTTCTGCCGGCTCATAGGATTCTTTCGGCATATCATTCAACAGGGCGGGCAGCGCTGAGATCACATCTGGAATCAACTCTTCATTGGCAGTGATGCTGATGATGGATTTGGGAACATTCACAAAGTGCCCCTGCACCCATTTCAGCTCTTCCATGATATCGTCAATCTCAACCTCCAATCTGCTCTCCAGCTCCACCAGGAAATGGTAGTATGCCAGACCACTGATGCGATCCTGCCAATTGTGGGATTGGGAGAATGGCGCAAACATCCTGCGTATGGCAATGTTTACTCCACCTTGAATTGTCATCGCCTCAGCTCTGGCCTTCAATTCCCGGATCAATCCCTTGATTCTGGCAGGATCATCAAACCGTGCTTTGAGAGCAAACTCCGCCGAAAGCTCCATCAAGGCATCAATCTTGGAGTGCACGGCTTTGCCGCTAAGAATCAACTTGGGAATGATATCATCGGGAGTTTGATAGCTATTCATTACATCCAGACTAAGCTGAATCCCGCCGGTATGGGTCAGGATCTCATTGGCCAGATCCCCATAGCTATAGTTCTCACTATTAACCAAACCCAAGAGCTGAGTATAGACCATAATCCAGGGCAGATCGTCCTGGGTGGCATGAGCCAGATCAAAATATTGCCGGAAATAGACAATCCCGTTTGTGTTGACCGGATGCTTGAGCAGGGTGAACTCCTTGAAAGCTTCCTTGATGGTGGGATTTTCCGGGGCAACGGGATTTACATCGCTTAGTTTCAAGAGCGGGATTTTGAGCAGATCTTCTTCGCTATCCATACTCTCCTGCCAATCCTGCAATTCCTTGCTGCGCTTGATCAGCTCTTGAATCTCGGCTGGGCTCAGACTGGCTTTGTATGCGGCAAGCTTCTTATTTGTAGCATCTTCCTGCCTGGCAATCAATCCTGGCACAGGGATAAAGTGAATCTCGGACATATGCTTATTGCGAAGAAAGATATCCTTGACCAGATCCTCAAAATAGGGCTCGCTTAGTCCGCGCCGTAAATCCTCAAGATATCCCTCAAAGGCCATATAGGACAAGGGATCTCCGCCATGATTCCACAAACCAAGGCTACCCAGCACATAAAAGAGACCTTTGGGGAAGCGTTGCATTTGAGCTTCCCGCAGGAAAAACTCTTTGGCATTGATGCATGCTTCGATCAGTTTCTTATCAAATCCTTCTTTCACTATGCGCTGCAGTTCTTCACGCACCAGCTTGCTCAAAGCCTCCAGGTTCTCCTCTTTTACCTGTTTAAATACCAGGCTGAGTGTGGGCTGCAGAATGTCTTCATTCAGATGTATCTGCGAATCCTGACAGAGACCGGAATTGCGGATAACGGTCTTCAATGGGGATGCCGGAGAGCGCATCAGGAGATCTGCCAAAAGCTGAAATTTGGCCACAAGATGGTTATCGGTAACCTTGCCATAGCTGAAATTCATGGCTAGATAGTGCTGTCCCTGGGGATCCAGATCGTCACCCAGAGGATATTCATAGTTGATCTTCTTGGGTTTGGCAAAGGGTTTTTGAAGCGGAAACTCGTGGCGTACTCCCGGATCATCAAACTGATTCAGATACATCTCATCGATGATCTTTAGCGCTTCGTCAATATCCAGATTCCCATACAGGGCTATCTTGCTGTTGGAAGGATGATAGTATTTATTATGAAACGCCAGAAACTTGTCATTGCTCAATTCAGGAATGGCTTCGGGATCTCCACCACTTTCATAACAATAGGGTGTATCTGGGAACTGTGCATGAGTGCAATATCGGGAAACAATGCTATCCACCGAGGAAAAAGCACCCTTCATCTCGTTATATACCACCCCGCGATACTTCAAATCCTGATCCTCGCTAAAGAGCTCATAATGCCAGCCTTCCTGATCCAGGATGCGGGAATCTTCATGAATCTTTGGGAAAAGCACTGCATCCAGATATACCTTCATCAGGTTGAAGAAGTCTTTATCATTGGTGGAAGCCACCGGATAAGAAGTCCAGTCCGAAGAAGTCATAGCATTGATAAAGGTATTCAAGCTACCCTTCACCAACTCCATAAAAGTGTTTTTGGCAGGGTAGTTGCGAGAGCCATTCAATACTGAATGTTCAATGATATGAGGGCATCCGGTGTTATCTTCCGGAATTGTTTTAAATGCTATATTAAACACCTTGTTGGCATCATCACACTCCAGATGCAGCAATTCTGCACCACTTTTCTGGTGTCGATACTGATGGGCAACTACCTTGATTTCCTTGATTTCGCGGCGTTCGAGCAGCTCAAAGCCGTGCTTTAACTGGGTTTTCTTCATTTCCGATTTCCTTTTAGATTAGCTTGTATTCCTGCAATCCTTTGCGCAATAACTCCCGATTTGCCTCCTGCAAGGGACAGATCGGACTGCGAAACTCCAGAGCAATCTTCCCCATCATATGCAGAGCTTCCTTGGCTGGGATTGGATTTGTTTCAATAAACATCAGATCATTGAGCCGGGCTAAATGCTGATGCTGCTTTGCCGCTGTTCCAAAATCACCTGCCAGCGCAGTGGCCATGTGCTCGTGCATCAGGCCTGGAACCACATTGGCAGTTACTGAGATCGTCCCCTTTGCCCCAATAGACATCAGGGGTAGATTCAGAGCATCTTCACCACTCATCAGGCTGAATCCAGATTTCACATCACGCAGGATGGAGGTAGCCTGAACGAGGTTGGCACTGGCTTCTTTGATCCCAATGATGTTTGGGCAATCTGCAGCCAGCTTCACTGTAGTTGCTGCAGCCATATTCACTCCGGTTCGTCCCGGTACGTTGTAAATCACTATGGGTATATCTACTTTACCTGCTACAGTTTTGAAATATTCATACATACCAGCCTGAGTAGGCTTGATATAATAAGGAGTAATCACCAGAGCGGAATCTGCTCCCAACTCTCTGGCTCTCTGAGTGTTAATCAGGGTTTGATTCAGGTTGTTTGTCCCGGTACCAATCATGACCGGCACCTGTCTATTGATCTTTTGAATTGCAAATCTCAGCAGAGCTTCCTTTTCATCCGAAGCCAGGCCTGCGGTCTCGGCAGTGGTTCCCAATAGCAGGATGCCGTCAGTTCCTTCATCTAAATGAAACTGAATCAGACTCTCCAGAGCCGTCCAATCGATGCTACCATTCTTAAACGGTGTAACTAAAGCAACATATGATCCTTGCAGCATTTGATCCTCCAGGGATTTTCTTGTCCTATTCTTTGGCGATAAGCATCAAGTATTGCAACGCCTTGCACCAAACGCAGGATAAAAGCCAAACTAATCCAATCCCCATTTTAGTCAATATAAAAGAACATAGCCATGATAGCATACCTTTGTGCAAGTGGAATTGTACCGAAGCTTTGCGGGATTCATGCTGTTTTCCATAACTCCCCAGTCACAGTTAAACTTATCTATTTTTCAACATCTATTTGAAATAGCGTGCGGATTTTCAGTAACCTTTAGCTATCCCGCTCTCTCAGAATTCCCATCACCTTCTGGCGTTTCTCTTTGGATATGCTATGCAGGGGCATCCCCAGTTCTTGATAAATGGCTTTCAGATTGGTTAAGATTGCTGATGCCGGGTGGTTCTGTAGCAGTTCGTGCCATTCTGGTTTGAACTCCTCTTTGTTCCAATACAGGCTCAGCAAATGGGCAATATCATCCAGATCACAAAGCTCCGCAAAACTCATCTTATCGGTAGCCAGTACCTGATAGGGAGGATCTTCCATCCAGATGTAGCCTCGCTCCCGGGCAACTTCCCGCATAGGAGTATCCGGCAGGATTTTCAACATACCCAATTGCACGGCGGCAGGCTCACAAAGGCAGAGTGCATCCAGGGAAGCAAGTACTGATGCCTTGGTTTCTCCCGGCAATCCTGCCAAAAGATCCGCATGCACCCGAATATTCCCGAAATCCCTCAGCTTGTTCAGGATCCTACGGCTTTGCTCCCAATTGGATTTACGTCCGGAGGCCGCCGCAACCTCAGCATTGATGGTCTGGATGCCGATTTCAAACCGGATTTTACCAGGTTTTGCCTTTTCCAATAGCTGTAAATCCTCAGTAGTGATCAAATCCGGATAGATCTCAAAATGAAAATCCGTCTCACTCTCATCCTGGATAGCATAATTCCAGATGTAATGCGCCAGTTCCTTGTTGATATTGAAGCTTCTGTCAATGAACTTCAAGGTGCGCGGCTTCAGGGCAAGCAAAGCGTCAAGCTCTGTATGCAAGCTGATCCGATCTTGCTGCGAAACCATATTGAACCTGGATTCACAGCGCCGGTCGCTGGCAGATAGACAATAGATGCATCCATAGGGGCATCCCCGGTAACACTCATAATAGACCAAATGATCTTCCAATTCGGCTTTATCATCGGGACGGTAAGGGAAGGGAATCTCTGCCAGATGCAGGCTGGAACTAGCTGAATCCAGATGCTGAAAGCCACTTGCAGCCAGAGCATAAAACGCCGCCTCCCCTGCTCCCTTGATCACATGGCAACCTTCAATGTCTGCAAAGACAGCGCTTTCTGGACCACCGACCACAAAAACCGCTTCAGGCAGCAGCTTCCGTAAGATCTTTAGTATTGCCTGCAGATAGCTCCTGTTCCAGATATAGGCTGAGAAGCATAGAATATCTGCCTTCTGATGATGGATTGCCTCCACGATTTGCAGTACCGGCTCCCTGGTGCTGAATACCTGCATTTGCACTTGCAAGGGTAAATCCCTGATCATTTCACGTAGATAATACAATGCCAGGTTGGACTGACTCCAGCTACTATTAATGGCTATTAAGGATACTTTCTTCATTAAACCAGCTTTGAAAGCTCCAATAGTGAGTCAAGCCAAAAGTAGATTAGTATTTTTTACATGAGAAGCTGGAGTGCTTTGATTGTGAAAGGATAGCATCCTGCAAGCCCATTAGTTATCGTCACGATGCCGTTACCTTGTGGTCACAAAAGTAACGGCAAGGTGACCGCATCGTGACGGTAATCAATGGGGATGAAATTGGCAGAATACCTGTCAGTTTAGTCAGGAACTACTTGATTTTCAAGCTTTGCCAGGCACTCCTGAGTCTTCAGAGTATCGGGGTTGGAATCACCCAGAGTACTTCGCCGGATTTTCAAGGCATGTTCGAAGTGTTCTCTAGCCAGATCAGTTTGAGCCATATCCAAATACAGTTCACCAAGACTATGCAGGGTGTCCGAGATATCGTTGTGATCATCTGGTAGGGCTTCCTTGCGTATCTTTAGCGCGTGTTGATAGTTGTGCAGAGCCTCTGGATATTTGTTCAACTTGTGATAAATCCCGGCCAGATCATGGTAGGATTCTGCTACCTCAGAATGATCCTCATCAAATATCGCTTCTCGAATGCTTTTGGCCTGCAGCATTATATGTTCAGCTTCGGTGTATTCCCCTTGATCTCTGAGAACCTTGGCCATTTCATGATATGATTCTGCAAGCTCGGTGTTGTTGTTTCCAAGCTGGCTTTTGCGAATCTTGATCGCCTTTTCCAGAAGCTGACTCGCCTCTTTAAAACACCCCTGTTTGCGTTTGCTTTCTGCCAGATCATTCATGGATTCAGCCAAATCCGGATGGCTATCCTTCAGTTTATTGGTGCGGATTGCCAAAGCTTCACTTAGACAGGTGACCGCATTAGTCCAGTCGTTCTTCTCATTATAGAGAGTGCCCAGTTCATTCAGAGTTTCAGCATAATCAGTATGATCCTTGCCCTGGATCACCTCCCGCTTGGCCAGCACATGCTCCAATAATTCGATTGCCCTGCTATAATCTGCGCTTTCCTTGAAGAAATTGGCCAATTCCTCCAGGGATTCAAGATAGTCCAGGCTTTGATCATCAAGCTTGCGGCGAACTGCCAGAGCGCGCACCAGATAATGTCTGGACTGATCAAAATCTTCGATGATCAGATACAATACACCCAGATCATTCATGGTTTGCGCAGTATCCCGGTGCAGATTTCCATTAAGGTCTTTACGGATGGCCAGAGCAGTCAGGAGCATGGATTCTGCCTCCTCCAGCTTGGCTCGCTTGGCGATGTATAGCATGGCCAGTTCATTTAAGGTTTCAGCAACTTCATCGCTGTCTTCCCCACAGGAATCTTTGCGAATCTGCAGAGCTGATCGATACTTGGATTCCGCCTCCACAAAATCTCCGATTTCCTGATCCAGATTTGCCTGATCGTTCAGAGTTTCAGCATAATCCGAATGCTTTGTGGGCAAGCTTTGTTCCTGAATCCTACGGGCTCGTTCAAAGCAAGCCTTTGAAGCCTGATTATCCCCCAATTCATTAAGTACACTTCCCAACTGGGTCAGTGTCTCTGCAATATCTGGATGGTTGGGATGATATTTTTCCTCACGAATACTGAGGGCTTTTTGCAACCATTCTCTGGCATCTTTGTAAAGGGTTTTATCGCTGTAGTAGATACCAATGTAGTGATAGGATTCTGCCAGATCGGGATGATTTTCCTTCAGTGAAGCCTGGCGAATCTGCAAAGCCTGGTTCAGGTGTTCAATTGCAGCTTGATCATCATTCATTTTCTGATACAAAACACCCAGGCTATGCAGAGTGTCGGCAACCAGAAGATGCTTATCCCCCAAAGTATTGCGTCTGATATCCAAAGCTCGGACGAGCAGAGGCTCAGCATCATCATATTTGGCATAATCAATCAGGAAATTGGCATAATCATTTAAGGTTTCAGTTAGCTCCACGTGCTTGGCGCCTAAAGTTTTTTCCCGGATTTTCATTGCCTTGATGAAGTATTCTTCTGCCTCCTCCCTCCTGTCCAAATCTGCCAAAACCCGAGCCAAATCGTTCATGGAATCCGCTATCTGGGGTCCTTCACACTGTTCACACTCCTCCCACAGGGAAATTGCCTTTTTATAAAGCTTTATTGCTTCTTCTTTGTTGACATTCTCCTCATACAGATTTGCCAGATCATGAGTTACTTCGGCGATGATGGCAAGATCACCTGGCATGCAGGTCTGGTATATATCTAAGGTATCCTGCAGCAGGACGTTGGCTTCATCATATCGTGAGAGCTCAATCAACAAATTGGCTTTCACATGCAGAGTATTGGCGGTCAGCTGATTAGGAGTTCGTTCCAATAACGAACAAATCTCTGTAGAACGGTTAAGCAATTCCATGGCTTTGTCCATGTGTGCCAGTTCGCCTTGCAGGATAAGCAACTCTGCCCAAGCATTCAATACATCAACCATGTCTTGGAATTGATTGAGCTCTTCCCTTAGTTTCAGTGCTTTTTGGAAACAATCTGTGGCTCTTGGAAAATTGTATTGATCCCGATAGTATCTCCCGGCAATCAGGTAATAATCCCCTGCTTTATGCTTCACCCGCGCCAGTTCATAGTGATGGGCGATTTCCTGAGCATGAGATTCTTTGTGATCAAACACATCCTCCATCGCCACGGCAGCCTGGAAGTGATAGTTTCTTTTATCCACCTCTAGAACCCGTTTGTAGGCTCCAGATTGAATCAGAACATGGGTAAATACATATTCTAAAGGGGCAACATCATGGGGGATTTCAATAGCGAGGTTCTGGTTAAAGCGTTGCCAAATCCGGTTTGTTTCTCCAGCTTTCAACTCCTTGGAAACATCTGTCCTGAACATGTGATAAAGTACTTTGACAGGGAACTTCTTGCCTAAAACGGAAGCCTGATAGAGGCACTGTTGCAATTCTGTACTCAGACAATCTATTCTCATCCCGATTACATCGTCAATCACCAAAGTGGGGGGATATCCCCGAGCATCCCTGATCATCCCGTTTTCATCAACCTTCCCTGTTTGCACCATGGCCATAGTTAGTTGTTCGATGAACAATGGCACGCCCTGAGCATAGGAATTGATAAAGGCAACAGTTTCATTGGGCAGCTCATTTTCAGGGCGCAACAGATTCTGGATCATTTGCTTCACTGCTGCGGGTTCGAGAGCTTTTAGATCCAGATATTCAGCTTTGTGATTTGAGAGTTTGAAATCTACTCTCATACCCTCTTTATACCTGCAAGCCGTGACGATGATGAATGGAGAAGCTCCCGCAGTGCTGAGTTCCCTTAGATAATCCAGGCTTTCTTCGTCCAGCCACTGTCCATCATCAATAAATAGCACGATTGCCTGATGCGTTTGAATCATTCTTTTACAAAGAGTTACAAAAGCATCTTTGCGTAGGGATTCTTTTTGGGATTGGGGTGTGCGTGACCACTCCGAATCTGCCCAGCTGATGTTTAGAATTGAAGCAATGAATGATTCGATGCGCTGCATTTCAAAATCATCATAGCCCAGATTTTGCCATATACCTTGAAACTGAGAAAGCCGGACATCTGGTTCGTCCCAAATCTTGACGTGGAAGATCAAACCCAGGATTTGTTTGATTGCTGATAGTACCCGATTGTTTTTCTCTTCGCAACTTACGCTTAGCTGCAGACAATTCACTTCCCGGGCTTCAAGGGAGTTATAAACTTCCTTGATCAATTGGCTTTTTCCCACACCCGGATCTCCTGATACATACAATACCTGGTTCACCGGTTCCTCTGAGCTCAGGTTCTTCGATATGCCATCGATGATACTGCTGATCTCCGTGTCCCGACCATAGAACTGCCGATTTTTAAAAAACTCCCGAAAACTGAGTTTGCGTACCAGAAGGTTGATCCGGATCGGATCTTTGAATCCCTTGCATTTCATGTAGCTGGGATTTTGGAAGAAAAAGAAGGTGCTGACACAGTTATAAACGGTCTCATCGGTAAGAATCTCCCCCTTATCGGCTCTGACCATCAGTCTGGCAGCAAGATTCATATGATGACCATAGGCAGTGTATTCTTTAGCATATCCTCCCCCAGTATAACAGGCAAGCACAAAACCGGTACTGATCCCAATCGAGATATGTGGAACTTTGAATCGCACATCCAATGCAAAGTTACACATATCATAAGCCGTTCTCCCAGTTTTCACTGGAATCCCAAAGATAACTATCAGCAGAAAACCTTTGTCGGAGTATTCAAGCTTGTTGACCATCCCATGATAGGTATCGGCTAATTTATGAATGATCGAGATTGAATCCTGGACATTCGGATCCAAGGGTGATTCCAACCTGATAAAGCAAAATCCTGCCGAACGATGCGAGGCTACCACATTCTTGTTCCGGAGTCGGTGATGGCAAAAGACTTTCTGAAACTCCGGATCGCTATCATAGGTCAAATAGCAATCATTGGGAGTAGATCTGAGTATGAAAGAGTCTTCCCTGGGGATGAAAACCTTATCCTCCTGAATGAAGTTCTCCACTCCAAGCAACTTCGCGGCGGCACTGCTAACGGCATATTCCCGCTTGGTCTTGAGTGAATAAACCGCATCATCCACAGCAGGTCCGAAGAAGACATATTCATTCTGAAACTCATTTTTGTAGATCCTCCACTGGAGTTCTCCATGGCTAACTACCAGACGGACTTTAGCCTTGATGCCCTCGATCATGGGTCTATGCTCAAAGTAATTGTGAATCAGGCAAACTGCCGTCCAGACTTCAGCAGCATCGCACCGGGGGAAAACAATTGTGCATGCATCTCCGGCAAAGGAGCTTATAAAGCCTCCATATCGCTCAGCTATTTCGATGGGACTGGTGAACATTTTATCCAGATACCTGCTTAAAAGGTCAACTCCCGCGGCACCTTGCTCAAACAAGGCGGAGCAGGAATTGGTGAAATCCACTATATCAAAGATAACTACATAGGCATTTAGCTGGCCTTCAAACTCCTGATCTGCATACTTCTGTAAAATGAACGGTGGTACGTAACGAATCATACTCCACTCCAAACAAGTTTTTTTATACATTCTAAATCTGAGCAAAAGAGTCAAGAGAAAAATGTATCATTATTGTCATTGACAGGATAGACGCCGGATTGGAGAGGTACGGATGAGTGGAAAGTGCCATCTTCGTTCAAGCTGGCAAGGTAAGTATATCAATGCCAGAGAGACAGCTCGGTTTTTTCGCTTGACAGTATATAAGCCTCCCAAGAAATTGGCATTTCTTAAATTATAAACAAAGGTGGTGATTTGATTGCCGACAGTCGTAGCCAAAGAAAACGAGTCCTTCGATTATCTTTTGAAGCGCTTTAAAAAGAAATGCGAAAAAGCCGCAATTCTTTCGGAAATAAAGAAAAATCAGGCCTACGAAAAGCCCAGCGTAAAGAAAAAACGCGAAGCCAATGCTGCTCGTCGCAAGATGCTGAAAATACAGCGTCGCATGCAACGTTACATGAAATAAGCCACAAGGCTTGATTCACAGTTATCGCATACAGGGACATCAAAATCCCTGTATGCTGTTTATACTCTATTGTGAGGTGAAAATATGGGTATCATCGATTGGATCATTCTTGCATTTTTATTGGTCTTCACCTTCATTGGATACCGCCGAGGCCTGGCTGGTGCGGTAATTCAATTTGCCGGATTCGTGCTGGGTTTTATCCTCATTGGGCATTACTATCCCCTGCTGGCCAATCAGCTAATGCTCAAGTATTCCATGAGCAAAGGCCTGGCAACCTTTATCGCAGTAGTATTGATCCTGGTTTTGCTGGTTGTGATTGTCCGTTTCGTAGTCTGGGCCATAGATCGATTTATCAAAGCGCTCCGGCTCTCTGGGTTGAACCGCTTTCTGGGAGCAACTCTGGGCTTGATCAACGGTTTGATCTGTGTGATTATCATAACCGTAGTTTTGGACTATCTACCCAAGGTTTCCACACCCTTGAAAGATGGTGAAAAACATCGCGTGTATGCTGGAGTTGAAGTGCTCAAGGAAGAGCTCTTTGATAAGCTGCAGTTGGAAAACCGCATGAAATACATCAAAATGCCCAAGTTACCATTTACAAAAGAGAAACAAGAAGATTGAGCGACCTGGAATATCAGAGCCTGCTGCTGCAGATTGCCGGCAGATGCCACAGCCCCTTGGGCAAGGACCTTGCGCTGGCTTTGCATCCTCTGCGGGAAATATCTGCAATCACCAAATCCCAAGCGCTGATTGGTAACTTTCAAGCAGCTCTGTCACATGGCCTGGAGCTGAGCTTTGAAGATCTGTGTGATCTTCAGCCAATTTTGGATCAGCAAGGGATTTTTGATTGGGAAGAATTCCGGCTTATTGCGCTGAATGCAGAACTGGCTGTTGTTGCTGCCTCCAAGCTGGAAGCTTTCAAGGATTTCCACCTTGCTAAATCCCGCGTTCAACGTTTGCAGGCCATGCCAGATATTATGCTGGGATTCATGCGAATCTTTGATCCCGAAGGCGAAGTGCAGGATTCCGCATCTGCCGAATTGCTGCAAATCCGGCGCAAAATCGCCTCAATCCGTGGCCGCATCCAGAAAACCATGCAGAATATGCTATCCGAACCCCGCCTTGACGGCTATTTGCAGGATCGCTTTATCACTCAGAGGGACGATCGCTATGTACTGCCAGTAAAGGAATCTGCCGCACCATTTGTAAATGGGATTGTGCAAAGCAGATCAGGGAGCAAATCCACAGTCTTTATTGAACCCGCTGAAGTGGTGCCAATGAACAACGAGCTGCAATTGGCAAAGCAGGATGAGAAGCGCGAAATCTTCAGGATCCTAAGCGACTTCAGCAAATCCATCACCTCCCGCAAGGAAATGATCCTGCGTAACCAAAAGAACATGGCAGAATTGGATTATCTCTCTGCCTGTGCGCGTTTTGCCAATGCCATCCGGGCAAAGGTGCCCCGTATGCAGGAGCAGCCAATCATCAGACTTCAGACTGCGCGGCATCCGCTATTGATTCTGCGTATGATCTCGGAGAGTGGGCCTAATGCTTACCACAAGGTGATCCCTTTTGATCTTAGCCTGGGTAAGGACTTTAATATGCTGATCCTCAGCGGCCCCAATACTGGGGGAAAAACTGTGCTGATGAAGGCAGTTGGCCTGATCACTCTGATGGCGCTTTCCGGACTACCGATTCCCGCAGACGAGGATAGCCAGATTGGCATGTTTTCTGAAGTGTTTGCCGATATCGGTGATGATCAATCCATTGAGAACGCCCTCTCCACCTTTTCTTCGCATCTGGATAAAATCCGGCGAATGCTGGATGCTGCGGATGCAGAGAGTCTGATTTTGATTGATGAAATCGGGGCTGCAACCGATCCCCAGCAAGGTTCTGCCCTGGCTCAAGCCATCCTCGAAAAGCTCGCTGAATCTGGTGCCAAAGGGATCGTTACCACTCACTACACTGCCCTGAAAGTATTCGCTGAATCACATCCTGGCTGCATCAACGCTTCCATGCAGTTTGATCTGAAATCCCTGATCCCAACCTATAAATTCAGTACCGGAATCCCCGGAGATAGTTTTGCCATCGAGGTTGCCGCTTCCCTGGGCATGAATCCCCAGTTGATTCAACGCGCCAAGAGCCTGGCCGGCAGCCAGAATCTGGAGTTTACAAGTTTGCTTAAGAAATTGCAGGAAGAGAAAAAGAATCTGGCCAAACAGAGCTATGAGTTTGAGCTCAAGACCCGCAATCTGGAAGCCAGAATCCACGAA
>JALNYD010000123.1 GCA_023230025.1 Candidatus Cloacimonadota bacterium
ATATTCAGGATTGTTTCATCTGTCTTGTGTGTTTGTTTAGTCATGGTCACTCACCTTCAATCTTTGTTCGATGCGATGCATCACGAATGAGAGCAGGCTCGTCATGATCAGGTACCAGATGCCGACAATAAGGAACATCTCCATGTACATGAAGGAGGAAGAGCCCATCTGCCTTCCCTTGAGCATAAGCTCTGGAACGGCAATAGTAGATGCAAGGCTGCTGTCCTTCAATGCGATGATCAACTGGTTGCCCAATGGGGGAACAGCTCGCTTGAAGGCTTGTGGGAGCACAATACGTTGCATTGCCTTCCCCTGGGTCATACCCAGGCTTCGAGCAGCTTCCATCTGCCCGTAATCGATGGACTGGATGGATCCACGGAAAATTTCGGCAATGTAAGCACCGTTATGTACCCCAAGTGCGATGATCGCAGAGGGGATAGGGTCGATGGTTACAATGCTGGTAAGTCCGTAGTAAATGATGAACAACTGCACCAGCAGAGGTGTTCCCCTGATGAGGAAGATGTAAGCTCTACTGATGGCACTTACCCATTGACGTTTGGAAAGGCGGCCGAGAGCGGCCACCAATCCAATAATAAGACCAAGTAGAATCCCGAAAAAGGTGATCTGTAGCGTATAGAGTGCTGCATCAGCGAATTGGAAAAAACGCTGGGGAATCACCGTTAGATCCCATGGTAATATACTCATTCTAGGATTCTCCCTTACTCTACGGTAATGTCTTCACCGTTGAACCACTTTTCACTAATCTGTTTCATGGTGCCATCGGCAAACATATCGTTGAGTGCAGCATTGACCTGCTCACGGAGCTCATCGTCATCCTCATGGAAACCAATACCCATGACTTCACTGCGGAGTACTGATCCTACGAGTGTAAGCTTGTCCCCATCCTTCAGCTGGTTGATGGCATTCAGTCCAACAATCCTATCGGTCAGGACGCCGTCTACACGACCGTTGAGCAGTTCGATCAAGGTCTGGTTGTCATCTTCATAGAGCTTAACCTTGGTACCAAGATTCTTTGCATCATTCTCAAAGGTGGTTCCAGTTACAAGCCCAAGGGTACTATCACTGGTAAGGTCATCAACAGAATTGATACCGCCATCCTTCATGGCTATCAACTGTGGGCCACTGTAATAGTAAGGGATGGAGAAGTCGATGACTGCCTCGCGTTCTTCTGTGATTCCCATACTGCCCAAAATTCCGTCATAGCGTTTTGCCCTGAGGCCTTCAACAATTCCGTCCCATGCAGTGGCTACGTATTCCAGTTCCATGTCCAGGCGGTTGGCGATCTCAGCAGCAACATCAACATCAAACCCGATGATATCCCCATCTTCTTTCATGTAGTTAAATGGAGGGTATCCACCGGAACCAGCGAAGGTGATGGTATTTGTAGTTTCCGTCTGTCCTTGTGCAACCAAGGCAGGAAGCGAAATCAGTAACATCAATCCAATAATAAGCAACTTTCGATACAATTTGTTCGTATTTTTCAAAATAAACTCCTTTGAAAAAATTGATATAGAATTGTAACAATGAATACCTGTTTCATACAACTGTAAAACAGCTATTTCTTTACCCTTAATGCTTTGTGTGTTTTTACTGTTTATAACATGGTCAGGCATAATTAGTTTACTAGGGGTACTTTACTCTTGATTAAATAAAAAAAGAATGCTATAAATTATAACATGGTTTCGAGATTATCACGCCCAAAAATCATTGAAATTGTCAATAAGAAGAATCATGTCACCTATTTATATGAGGACCAGTACTACTGGGACCCTGATAAAAAACAGACACGGCATAAACGTCGATGCATCGGTAAACTTGATGGAGTAACGGGAGAGCCGATCTATAACCCTACATATCAACAGGAACTGGAGAGTCAGGGAGCGGAGACTGTTAAAGCGATTCCTTCGTTCCGGCCCTATGCGTTTGAGCAGTTGCAGGAAGTCATTGAAAAGGAACTCAGCCTAAGAGAGTGGATGCAGCCATTCATGAGCAAGGAGAAGGTGGAAAAACTTTTGCATCTTGCTTGGTACCTGATCTGTTCAAACAATCCCATCTCCTATGCTACCCATTGGAAACAGGGAGTCTATACGAGTGTGGAGAGTTTGTCTGAATTGCAGGGGATCCTTCGATCCCTTGATGCTGAGTTCCTTCGGCTCTGGGGACAACGTTGCTTGGAAAAATTTGATGAGAGTACCAGTGAAATCCTCTTTGACCTGTGCAGTACAGCCAGTTATCAGAATCATAACCCATTCCTGCAGTATGGATATAACCGGGATATTGAGGCATTGGAACAGAATACCATTATCTTGCTTGCCCATGGTGATAACCACATTCCTTATTCGTTTCAGATTCTGGATGGGACGATGCTTAGCAGTAAGACCATCGCTAATGTGATGGATACTCTGGAATTCGATACCGATACGGTATTGATGCTTAATCGCAGATATTTCTCAGTCCCCAGGATTCAGGAGCTGGTTGAGTTGGGCTATCGGTTCATCATCCGCATCCCAACTCGAAAGAGATGGTTGGAGCAATTCATTGAAAAACATCGTGATGAGATCATGCAGGGGACAGCGCTCTATGATTGCAAGGGTAGGGAGCTGAGGAGTCTGAGTCTCCCTGCACCCTTCCTGGAGGAGGAGTCTCTTACCATTCATCTCTATTATGATGAGCAGTGGAGGGAGAACCAGCGAAGCAATCTACTCTCCTTGCTGGGGAGATGTAAACGAGAGTTGGAGTTTGAAGTTCCACTCGAGGAGCATGCCCGTTTATATGAAACCTATTTCAAGGTGCGAAAACGACCCAATGGAAGTAACAGGGTGAGTCTGAGTCGAGACCCTCTGAGAACCTTTGAGGCCTCCCAGGCAGGTATCTGGGCAGTGATCACAAACACAGGGCTCTCAGCAGAGCAAGCTCTTGCCAAGTATGAACAGCGTAATGACTTTGAACATCGGTTCAACAACCTCATGAACCAAGAGGACTGCAGGTTGCTGCACATCCAGTCCCCCCAGTATTTTCCTGGCAGGGTATTTCTCCAGCTCATCTCTGAAATCATTCGTCAAAAACTACTGGAAAAGTTGCAAGATAGCGATTACAGCCTGAGCCAAGCACTTTTTACAGTTATGGATATCCAGGAAGTAACATTCAGGGAGAATGATACTCCGTATAGGAGTGAGCTGAATGATCAGGACAAGGAGATTCTCGGGAAGCTTGGCATTGAGGTGGAAGAAGCCTAGAGAGACCGCTAATCCTCCACATACTCAAACAGATCGCCTGGTTGGCATGATAGATGTCTGCAGATGGCTTCCATGGTTGCCAACCTTACAGCACTGATTTTTCCTGTCTTGAGGTTTGAAAGGTTTGCCATGGTGATACCAACCTTCTCTGATAATTCAGTAAGTGACATCTTTCGATCGGCCAGCACTCTATCGAGGCGTATGATGATGGGCATATTGTGTACCTATACCGTTTGTTCGTACTCGCTCTGCAGGTACAGGGCGTAGGAGAATACTTTTCCCAAGGCAAGGAGTGCCAAGGCATACAGTACCTCAGAGGTAATGGGGGTGAAGCTGAAGTGCAGTAATTCATGAGCAACCGGTCCCGCAAGTTGCAGGAAAAGATAGAGATGGAACTGCCTTAGGTAGGTTGCAAGCAACAACAGCAGCCCCATTGAACGAAAAGCTTGGGGCAACAACTCGGTAAAACCATTCTTTTTGGAAAGGGAGTCCACTGCTTTTCTTAGGAAGAAGAGAAAGAGAAGTGACAAGAAGAGGGTAATCACCACCACGAAAGAATAGATGCTATACATACCTGCACTCTCAGCGTGGACTGGAACTGCAAACTGCAGTCCATTCTGCATCAGAACCGGTAGGGAAACCTGGGAAGCAGAGCTGGTCAATGGTGCAATAATGAGATAGGCAGCCAGAACAACAAGAGCAATACTGCCGAGGATAATGCTGGTGGTAAGGAGCATCAGAATAGGTTTTAGGTATGGATTTTTATAGTGATTCATATTGTTCTCCATGTAATAAGTATTGAATTACAGGAAAAATTTATCGTGAAACGATAAATATGTCAAGCATGTAATATTATAAATACATGTATCTTCATCCATATACCTGATGCTTTCATTTGATCTGTTTGGAGTTCTCATGTTTTGGTGATGAAATGTTTCCTGAAATACATCCAAAGTGAAATTCGTGACAGTGATTGCGTTACAGTGGTGTTGCCGTTAAGCGAAGTAGTACCAAATTCCATTTCGCCTCGAGAGAGTGAATTGTTGCTTCATAACACCTTTTTCTCCTTTTGAGTACATTTTTGTGTACAGCATCACGGGTGATACAGAAAAAAGGGCTAAAAAGAAAAACCCTCTTCTGTTTATTTCGTTAAACAGAAAAGGGTTAGTAAGTGCGGTAGACTGGACTTGAACCAGCACAAGATTTCTCCCACTAGCACCTCAAGCTAGCGTGTCTACCAAATTCCACCACTACCGCATTCTTGAAGTATTGTTCGCTCTTGAAGTGAACGTGCCAACAATACAACAAGGGCGGGGAGCTCGTCAAGCCCTCTTTTGAAAATTGAGTGCAACATTTACGAGAGCAGGCTTTCAGCCTGGTCCAGAAGGGATGAGAAGGTGGAAAGAGCATCCTTTACAGGCTCTTCCTTCTGCATATCAACACCAGCTTTCCGTAGTGATTCAATGGGGTAGAGGCTGCCTCCACTGCGAAGGAAGTCGAGGTACGACTGCCTGTCTTGCTCTGTCCCATTGAGCACTTTCTTGCTCAAGGCTATGGAAGCACTCAACCCTGTCGCATACTTGTACACATAGAACGGGCTGTAGAAGTGAGGAATCCTCAGTCCCTCAAGATCGCTTTCTTCTGCAAAGGACACTGCATCCCCGAAATACTGCTCCAGCAGCTTTCGGTACTCGCTTCTCAACAGCTCAAGGGTGATCGGTACGCCTTTCTCTGCTTCCAGGTGGATGATCATCTCATACTCGGCAAACATCGTCTGTCTGAAGAGTGTGGCCACGATGTCATCAATCTGTTTTCCGATGATATAAGCTTTCATCCGATCATCAGTTGCATGGTCGATCATATACTTGGCCAGCAGTTGCTCATTGAAGGTAGAAGCAACTTCTGCCTCGAAGATGGTATAGTCATAGTGGAAATAGGGATTGTTCTTTGCACTGTAATAGCTATGCATTGAGTGTCCCCCTTCGTGGGCTACCGTAAAGACATCACGCAGCACGTCCTCCTTGTAGTTAAGGAGAATATAGGGCTTGCTGGTAAATGTACCGCTGCTGAATGCACCGCTTCGTTTGCCTTTGTTCTCATAGCGGTCTACCCACCTGTCTTTTGTCAGTCCATCTGTGATGGTCTGTACATACTCACTGCCAAGCGGTGCAAGTGCTTCCCCGATCATGGAAACCGCTTCTTCATAAGGGGTTTCACTGGTTACTCCCTTTACCAGGGGAACATAGACATCCCAATGGGAAAGTTTCTCCAAACCAAGGAGCTTTGCCCTCATCCTGTAGTAGCGATGAAGGGTAGGCAGTGCATCGTGGACAGCCTTGATTAGGTTGTCATATACAGATACCGGAACATTGTCTGGGAACAGTGCCATCTCCCTGCAACTCTCATATCCTCTTGCCTTGGCCCGGAAGATGTCCTGCTTTACCTGTCCCTCGTAGAGCCGTGCGATGGCATGTTTGCTCTTGTCATACACCCCGTAGAACTGCTTGTAAGCTCGTTCCCTAATATTTCTATCCTCTTGCATGAGGAATGAGCTCAAGGAGCTCTGGGTGAGAGGTTTTCCGTCGATCTCACCAAAGTCAAAATCAACATTGGTTAGGTCGCTGAACGTGGAACGTGGTGTGGAAGCAACTTCGCTTTGCAGAGCGAGAAGACGCTCCTCCCCCTCACTCAGCACATGGGCTTTGAACCGTCTTGCTTTCTCTATATAGACACGGTAGGGAGCAAAGTCCTCATCGTTCAGGTATCCATCTATAATCTCATCTGCAATACCGAGCAGTTCAGGGTCAAAGAATGCCATGGCTGCAGAGAGCTGGCTCAGAAGACTGGCCGATAGGCTGTACCGTTTGACATTGGTGTTATCAGAGGCATCAGAGGCATATCCCAGGAAAGCCCAGTTATAAATACGTTCTAGAAGAATGCCTGTCTCTTCATACCACCTCATGGTAGCCAGGAATGAATCTTTTCCTTTCTCAAGGGAGCCCTTCAAACCAGGCGCCTCAGCGATACGTTGCTTCATCGCTTCAGTAGCTGCTTCCCATTCTGCTGCATCTGCAAAGAGACTGGTAAGGTCCCAGGTATCCTGCTCAAGTTGTTCTGCTCGTGTCTGTATACTCATGAAATTTCTCCTATAAAAAGTCAACAGTAAAGTTAGGAAACTGCTAACCTTTGTTTGTTTTACTATAGGAGCTGTCAAGTCAAGCCCCTATGACCTCCTCGACGGTGAACAGACACTTGTCCCTCACCATCAAGGCTGGATTGAACGGTTCCCTGTTGTGGAGCATGGCAAAGATGATTCTCGCCAATTTCCTGGTCGTTGCAATGATTGACTTGCCGGAACCCTTGCCCGTCTTCATTGCCCGGTAATCGGTCATCAGCCTCCATTCACCGGTTATCTTGGAGAGCCGTATCATGCCCATTGTGGCCTGCACGAGTGCTGTTCTCAGCTCCTGCGGGCCGTGCTTGGTTATCCTGCCCATGTGCACCGTCTCGTTGGAGTTGTGCACCGAGGGCACGATGCCCACGTACGAGGCGAACCGCTTGAAATCCCCGCAGAACCTCTTGTCCAGGTCCTTGGTGTAGGCGGCGATTGCGCTGGCCGTCAGGAACCCGACACCCGGGATGGTCATCAGCAGCTGCACATCCTCGTCGTCCCTGGTCATCTCCCGAAGGCGCTTCTCCAGGACCTTGATTTGCTCCTGCACACCTTCTATAATGCCAAGTATCACCTCGAGTGATGCGGCGGCCTCTGTAAAACCTTGATCCGCGAGATCTTTAACCAGGGCCTGCCGCTTTTTATTGCTCTGCAGCTGGGCTGCCTTGGTCGTGATCCCGTAGCCGAGCAGCATCCCGTGGATCTGGTTCTTCATCTTCACCGTGCTGCTCACCAAAAGGCTCCTGCACTTGATCATCCTCCTGAGCTCCTCGCTGCTCTGGTCCGCCAGGTGGCTTTCCGGCAGCATGTCCTTGCCCAGGTAGTAGGCCAGCGTTGCAGCATCCCCTCTGTCGTTCTTCTTGGTGCTCTGGCTGATCACCTTGAACTTGTTGGTGTTCACCACAACCACGGAGAACCCCTCGCCTTCCATCCGGTTCTTGAAGTACCGTGCATTGCCGGTGGTCTCCACCGCCATGGCGACCGAGCATCCCCGCTCGTCCTCCCACTCATGCATCCTCTGCACAAATGCCTGGTAGCCCTCCGTCGTGGTCCGGTACATCCCTTCCTGCAACAGCTCCCCGTCCTCTCCCATCACACAGATGGTGAGCTGGCTCTTGTGCAGGTCGACCCCTACGCTCAACTGTTCAATCTTCTCTTCTCGCTGCTTGTTGCCCATCTCAAGGCCTCCTTGTGCTTTGGTCGGCAAGACAGCTTCCGTTCGGTGATTCCGTCCAATCTCCTATCCGGCCTATCCGCCATCGCTGACGGTGACCATTGAATGATTCGGTACAAACTCTTCATTCTCCTAATCGGCCTCTTACGACCATCAAACATGTCGAACTTGCACCTACTCTGTCTTCCAACCTTGTATCTATAATGATACACCCTTCAGACAGAGCCTCAGTAACCACCTACTGACTTTTTATCATTCCTCCTAAC
>JALNYD010000124.1 GCA_023230025.1 Candidatus Cloacimonadota bacterium
AAGCTGTAACGGAAAATGGATTAACTGTGCAGGTAAGCACGCCCTTTACTCCAGATGGGAAGTGGCCGCATAACAAGGATAAATGGCATTTCTTTGCCATAACCTATGATCGCGGAAAAGTGAAAGGGTATGTAAATGGATTACCGGTAGGGCAGGCTACGAACCCGCTGCATTTCTTAGGAATAAGACGGAATGCGATTCGGAACAAAGGGATCTATCTGGGACGAGAATATTTTGGTGCAGCACAGGCAGGGGATAGTTTCCGCTATATGTATGGATTGCTGGATCAGGTTGGCATGGTGCCTAGAACCATGACCGATGCTGAGATCTGGGCATATTACAACCAGGTGTTGAATCCAGCCGATATTGAATATATAAGGGATTGAGGAGATACGATGGATAATGAAAAGCTTAAACTGATGAGGCTTTGGGGGATGATTCGATGGTTTCTGGTGATAGTGCTGTTTTCCATCGGATTGTTGCACATCAGCTTCAAAGAGACTATAGCGCAGAATGTGGTATTCTTTGGCATTTTTGCCGGCATTATTGCCCTCAATCTGATGTTTCAGATGCAGGATCAGCGTAGTAAGCAATGGGCAGTAGTGTTTCAGATTGTACTGGATATCCTTTTTGCAACGATGATCGTACATATCACCGGAGGTCTCAATAGTTTCTTTGTATGGTCGTATCTCATTGGGATCATCACCGCTTCTCTTACAACTCCTCAAAGTGGAGGAGTGATAGCTGGATTGATGGGCAGTTTTGCTCTTCTGGTTTTGATTCTGCTGTATCAAAATGGCATTTTGCACCCCACCGACAGCGCTCAGATGGATATATCCGGTTCAACGGTATATCTCCTTTCATACACCGGGTTATTCAGTGGCATAGCGCTGATTGCAAACTATCTTTCGGACAGACTGAGTGCTCAAAAAGAGCAAAGTCAGAAGTTGCTGGAAGAGGTAAACAATCTAAGAAAATCTGCTGAAACCGAGAAGGAGCTTGAAGCTCTGCGTCCGGTTTTAAAAGAGATTGCTCATCTGGATCATGATATTAATACACCTTTATGCGTGATAACGCTCTCATTGGGCAGGGTAAAAAGATTCGCCAAGGAATTGCAGAATGAGGGGTTACAGAAATCGAACAATGAGATCACAGAAGCTGTGAATAAGATATCACTATTACTTCAAAGGATTCAACCACTGAAGGTGCATCCTCTGGTGCAATACAAAACACCTGAAGATTCGCACACCAGAGTCAGCACTCCAGCCAGCAATGTTGAGATCGCCAGCGTGAAAACACCTTATACCACAGCTCAAATGCAGGATACCCAGGATAGAGAGGGGGGGGAAGCATGAATCAAAGAAAGATCCTCGTGGTTGACGACGAGCAAAACATCAGGGATATCATCGGTGAGTTCTTGGGTGAATTGGGTTACCAGGTATCGGTTGCAGTTGATGGTCTGGATGCTCTGGAAAAGATTCAGGACGAGAGATATGATCTATACATAATTGACGTATATATGCCCCGCATGGGTGGATTGGAACTGATCAGCAGACTAAAGGAGATGCAACCTCTGGCAGTGATCATTGTTACCACGGGATTTTCCAGTATTGATGTGGCAATTCGTGCGATCAGAACTGGAGCATTTCACTATCTTACCAAACCGATACAACCGGAAGAACTGATCAAGGTAGTGGAATCTGGTTTGGGGCATGCGCAAGAATTATATGAGAGCGGCAGCGAAGAACAAGGGATTCCGGTGATACCCGGAGTCAAGAGCAGTGAACTGCTCTTATTAAGGGGATTTAACGAAGAACAAAGCCGGGATTTTATGGACATCGGGGTGCTAATCAGCTATAGCAAGGGCAGCCCGATCCCCCTGGGTGATGATCTGGGTTCGATGATTCTGGTTGAGGATGGCTCTGTAAATGCTTATTATAATGGTTCTTTGGTGGAGACTCTGAAAGAACATGATGTCTGGGGTGAAGAGACTTTCATCAATCCAGGCTCCGTGTTTACAGGGCTTAGCGCTCAGACTGATGCGCAGATCCGTCATTTTAAGCGCAGGAAGATTATGGAATTCTTTACCTATAATGATGAGACCCTGACCAAACGTTATATGATCAATCTGATCCAGTGTATCTACATGAAATGGCGCCGGTCCTGTTTCAGAATAGGCCTCTATAGCGGTTTCAACATGGATAATCCTACTGGGAAATGAGGCATTATAGATGGCATTGAGTTTTTACCCAGAACTTGTTGAGGCAATTCCTGAGAATTATCAGGGTGTTGAAGTGTGTGAAGTGATCGACCTCTGGCTGAAAGACCATCCAGAAGCAGCTCAGGAGTGTAGAACGATCCTGAAGAACTGGCTGATCTCAACCCGGAAGAAGAATGCTTCTGACATTGATTTTGGCGGTCCGGGTTGTTCAGAGCGTATCTGGTTTAGAGTATATGGTACCAAGAAGATAATAGAGGATCTGGGCAGCTTCAGCTTCCTTGAAAGCTCTGCAATTATTCTAAGCTGGCTCACTCCGGCTCAAGTTCACACTCTATTCAAAGAGCGTAGTGTGGATTTTTCTCTGGCCTTCAAGGTGGAAGAAGGATCAGCTCGTTTCAGGGGTTCCTGCTATTTTGACAACGGACATCTTGGAGTCAACTTCCGTAGAATCAACGACAAGCTTTACACTATGGAGGGTTTGGGGATTCCCCAAGCTATATCGCAAAGGTTGAACCTCCGCTATGAAAAGCAGGGATTGGTATTGGTAACCGGGATCACGGGCAGCGGTAAATCCACGACCCTGGATGCTGTGATTGATATGAACAATCGGGATAATGCAGCCCATATCGTGATTATTGGACACCCAATTGAGTATGTTCACAAATCCAAACAATCATTGGTACGTCACCGCGAGGTAGGCCCGGATGTGCAGAGCTTTGAAGCTGGCGCAGTTGAAGCCTTGCGGCAGGATCCGGATATCATTGTTGTGGGTGAAATGCGTGATGCCAGAACCATTGCTACGGTTCTTGAAATCACCGATAGCGGACACAAAGCTTTCACAACCCTGCACACCAGTTCGGCTATCGATAGCATCCATCGCATCGTTGCAGAGTTTCCTCCTGAAGAGCAGGATCGCATCCGCAACCGATTGGCGGACGTGTTGAGTGTGTGTATGAGTCAAAAACTGGTGCCTACCATCGATGGTAAATTGGTACTGGCTAAAGAGATACTTTCAGTGGATCCCAGTGTTCAGGCTGCAATCCGCAACAAGAACATTGGAGAGATCTATCAAATGATGGTTGAAGGTAAAAGAACGGGTATGTGCACCCTGGAGCAGGATCTCAAGGATCTGCTTCGAAAGGGAATCATCACCCAGCAAAATGCGATGAACTATGCCAATAACAAGAAGCGTATGCAGCAATTGCTAAGCATGGGCTAAACCTGTAAACCAAGGTTGGATACATGAGAAAGCACCCAAAGCAAGCATTCGGCATCTTCCATGACGGACTGGTTGTGCGTATAGCACATTTGGTGCGTGAGGGCAATGATGTATTCTTGCAAGCGGTCGATCACACTGATCTGGATAAATACTGGTACAAGATTCTTGACGATCCATCAGTATCAGCGGTTGATAGCAAAACCAAAGAAAGTAAGAGCACTGCTCAAAGTGCAATCGATATCGATGAGTATGATAGCGAATATGTAACCAATTATCAGTTACAACCCAGCGAAAGAATGCTGGGAGCCTTTGAACTTTCCCGGGGTGTGATTGCTTTAAACGTCTATGACGAGAACATACTGAAAGATAGCCCGGGAGCAGTGGATAAGAAAGAGATTTCACGCTTTGTAAAGAGCAAAGTTCCCCTGAAAGAGCAAAAGGCTAAAGATTATCAGTCATCCATTGTTGAAGTGGGCGGAGTGCCCCAGCATTGGTTGCATCATGGTAGCAACCGTCTTTTGGAATTGCTCAAGGATCATTCCCGCAATAACCGCCAAAAGCTGTTCTATAAACTTGCTGATGCCAACGACATCGTATTGACTGACTATTTCAAGCTTACCTATCGAGATGAACTTGAAGGCCGAGTAATGCTGGTTTATTTGGGTCAGGAATATCGCAAAGCATTTCTGTTTGAAGATGGCACATGGCAGCAGACCCTGAAACTGCAGATAACACAGAGTATCCCCGATGAAGAGACCATTAGCTCAAAGCTGGCTCTAGCCATAGACAGCTCTGGCATCAAGGAACCTGACCGCATTATCCTCTGTGGAGACCTGGCCACTTCAACGCTGGTGGAATATATGCTAAGTCAGTTTGCTGCAGTACAGATCGAGCTTTTCAATTTCCGCAATATAATATTAACTGCAACTACTGAGGAGGCTCAGGATAATCGCAGTCTGAGCAAGCATTGCATACCCATAGCCCTGGCTTTCAAAGCCCTGTTCATGGATGAGAATGGGTTTGCTCACAGCAACTTCCTGCCCTCAAAGATCATAGAGGGGCAGAAAGAGTTCAAGATTGCCTGGCACGGTTTGTTAATTCTGATTGTTATTTTTGCTACAGTGTTTTTGGCTACCAACAGTTTTTTGAAAAGAAACCAGCAACTTGAGAGTGAACGGCGGCTGAAGCGGGAACTGAACCTGAACCTGAACCAAAAACAGGCAGAAGCTAATCGCATCAATACCATTCTGAGCGACATGGAAAAGCAGGAGAAGAATCTGAAAGCAATTGGTACCCTCCTGGAAGGGAAGAATTATTGGACCCATTTGTTAGATATGATAAATGCGAGTTTCAGAGCTCATCCCACTTCCTGGCTGACCAATCTGAAGCGAGATAAAAGCCAGCTATTTATCTCTGGAGTCACGTCCAATCGTGCCCATGTAATCGCTTTTGCCAATTCTTTGCCGGGCAGCAGCATCCGAAAAGTTGCTCATGCCAGGATACGTGACAATGACATCTGGGTGTTTGAAATCACCTTTACCGCTCCAAAGGTTGCCTGGATGGAGGATATTGAGCAGCAGATGCGGAAAATGCTGGAATCCAGAAAGCAAAGTGGCGAGAGTGCTACCACAGCTACTCCTGCCACATCAAATGAACTCAAGAGTGTGGTCCCTGCCCAAGTGGTGGAAACAAACCTGCAACCCAAACCTCCAGCTGCAACTAAGCCAGTGCAAGCCCAAGTTCAAAAGCTACATCTGGCACCGATCGATAGCAGTCTGAGTCCTGATGCAGATCCCGCCATTCTGGCTATCGATGAAGGGATCAGTGAACAGTATCAGAGTTTTGTGGCAGCAGTAAATATGGGTAATATGTGGGAATATCGTAAACAGGGATATCGCTTCCTTTCTGTAAATGGATCCCATCCCCTGAGTCCGATAGTACGGTGGTGGATGGCATACCGGCTATATCTGGATCGGGAGTACACTTTGGCCCAGGAGTTTTTGAACGAAAATCTGAATGGCAGTTCGGATTTACACACGATTTCGCTTTTACTTCAGGCCAGACTTTATCTGGCCAGAGGTGATGCCAGTTATATTGAGCTTTATGACAGCCTGGATCATGAAACACAGGGAACTGATCTGCACATCCAAGTCTTGAAGGATAAACAAGAAATTGCCAAAGGAGGTCTGAAATGACCAATACCAGCCGCAATTCCATCGTTCTTTCAACTCTTTTGGTGATGATTGTATCTCTGGCTTTGGTGCTGCTGCACAACATTGTGCAAAAGCTGTCGGTGCTGCAAGCAGAAAACAAGGTGACTGCCAGTGAACTGGCAAGACTGGAATCTCAAATCAGCAATATTGACTCTTTGATGCTTGAATATGAGATTCGCAAAGCCATGGTTGCCGAACAAAGCAAGGTGATCCTTGCTGAAGATAACCCCACCATCACCTATCAATATCTGTTGAAGCTTCTTTCCTGGCAAGGTAAAGACTTGATCTATGATTTCGCTCTATCGGGGAAAGGCAAGGATGATGGGAAATGGAACAACTATGTGATCTCAGGTAGTTCAAACTATATGGAACTGGCGAATTTCACCCGGTTTCTGGAGCATCAACGAGCCTTGATTACACTGGAAGAGCTCTCCATCGGATCTGATGGAGTAGCCAACAGTGATACTGTGTCTTTTTCGATGGTGTTACGAACTCATTATGTCGATGGTGGGCTTGGTATATCTGAGATCCGCCCCAGAAGAATTGATACCCGGCTGAGTTCATATCAGCTATTCCGTTCCCGGATCTGGGACAATGCACAGTTTGAGGATGAAGAACTAGAGGATCCCAGATTGCTCAATATTGATTCCAGTGTGTTGATAGGATTGGCTGAGGGCAGAATCTTCGTGCGGGATGATCAGGGAGTGATTCGCATCCTGAATATCCGGGATCGGGTTCGCGGAGGATATCTTTACAGCATCGATGTTCGGGAGGGTAGGGCTGTATTCAAAGTAGATAAATACGGGTTGATAGAAAATCAAATTCTGCATCTAAACAAGGAAAACTGAGGTTTCTAATATGTTTAAACGAATAATACTTATCCTGCTTTTGATCCCACTCCTCCAGTCTGGGCTACAGGGTCAAAACCAAAGCAAAGACACTAGCAGGTTGAGCTTAAACTCAGCTACTCATATCAATGAGGCTGTGCAAATCCTGGAGCAGTTTGTAATTCGCAGTACTGGAAAGAAACTGGTGAATCTATCCAGCTACAATGGGAATATCAATGTGCCAATAAATGACTTGAATTGGGAGAAGGCTTTGGAGCTGATCCTGTTGCAAAACAACCTAAGTAAGCAGGATCAAGTGGGATTCATTGCGATCATAGATCCATATAAACCGGAATTGGAGAAAAGTCCGGAGCAGGATGCCAAGCTGAAAGAAGCTGGATTGAAACAGGTGCGCATCAAGGCAGTGGCAATGCTGGCAGATCGTAGCTATCTGAAAAGTCTGGGAGTAGATTGGTCCACGGTTGCCAATGGCAAAGTAACCATAAGCACCGGTTTTAGTGGCGCTTCACAATTGGTATCGCCATTCTCGATTTCGGCCAGCGGAGTTACGGAAATCGGCTCCCAAAGTGTGGAAATATCCTCGCTGCTTCGCACTATTGAAACCGATCAGAAGGGCAACATTATCGCCGAACCCAGCGTTCTGGTAACCAGCGGTAAATCGGGCTATATCCAGGTGGGTCAGGATATCTCAATCAAGACTGCCGATGAAGCCGGAAACACCAGAGACACCTTTTTCTCGACAGGTATAATCATGACTGTGGTGCCGGAAGTAGTAACACTGGAAGATGAAGAACTGATCAAACTACAGATCAGCATTGAGCGCTCCAGTGGCGTGCCCTCGGCAGTCACAACCGTTGTATCCACCAGTAAATCCAATACTGAGTTGATTCTGTATGATGGCGAGGAAACTGTGATAGCCGGGTTGTTTGATACCGATGAAACCAAGGTTCGCAGTGGCATCCCCATTCTCAAGGATCTCCCCTGGTGGGTCTTTGGCTTGCGCTATCTGACGGGTTATGACTCCTATGAAAAGAAGGAGCGTGAACTGATAATATCCATCCGGGCACAAATCCTTGACACAGCTTTGGATCGCCTACGCAAATCCAGATTGGACGATATCCAAAATTAACCCGGGAGG
>JALNYD010000125.1 GCA_023230025.1 Candidatus Cloacimonadota bacterium
TGCTCCTGTGAGGTGCCAGGCAGGAAACCAGGAACATCCTCAAACACTACCAGAGGAATGTTGAAGGAATCACAGAAGCGCACAAATCGCGCAGCTTTCACCGAGGCGTCAATATCCAATACGCCAGCCAATACCTTGGGCTGATTGGCCACGATGCCGATGGAATGCCCATTGAGACGGGCAAAACCCACCACGATATTCTGGGCAAAATTGCTCATAACTTGCAGGAATTCACCTTCGTCAACGATGGGATAGATCACATCCAAAATATCGTAAGGTTTGTTGGGATTATCAGGGATCACGGTGTTTAACTCCAGGCATTCTCTGGTTAGCGGGTCGGGATTGGGAAACACTGGAGGATCTTCCATGTTGTTTGCCGGAAGGTAGGATAGAAGCTTCTTGATCAAGAGGATGGTTTCTTCCTCATTGTCTGTCATGAAATGAGCAACACCGCTTTTGCTGGCATGGATTTTTGCCCCACCCAGATCCTCAATGCTCACCGTTTCATTAAGCACCGTCTTCACAACTTTTGGTCCTGTGACAAACATGTAGCTGTTGTTCTTCTCCATTACAACAAAGTCAGTGATTGCCGGAGAATAAACAGCTCCACCTGCGCAGGGACCGAGGATGGCAGAGATCTGGGGAATCACCCCGCTGGCCATCACATTGCGCCAGAAGATTTCGGCATAACCAGCCAGGGCATCAACACCTTCCTGAATCCGGGCACCACCGGAATCATTCAGACCAATCAGGGGACAGCCATTTTTGAGAGACATATCCATGATCTTGCAGATCTTTTCGGCATAGGTTTTGGAGAGTGAGCCTCCAAACACTGTAAAATCCTGGGCAAAGAGATATACAACCCGGCCATTGATTGTTGCACTCCCGGTCACTACACCGTCGCCATCGTACACATATTTGTCCATGCCGAAATTGGTGCATTGATGACGCACAAAGAGGTCAAACTCTTCGAAGCTATCTGGATCCACCAATAGTGCTATCCGCTCACGTGCGGTGAGCTTGCCTTTTTCGTGTTGTTCTTCGATGCGTTTTTCACCACCGCCCAACCTGGCTTTGATTTTCCGCTCCCGAAGCTTGTCGAGGGGTCTTTGAGTATCCATTATATATCCTTTAGTGCATTTTTTTACTAATCTCAAAACCATCTTTTAATACTTAGCTTTTTTAGTAAAGCAATTTCTTGATCCGCTTGCATAGCTTCCTATATATCAGACATCAGAAGCACTTGATCAGCACTCTATTTTGCTAACTGGAGCCGATAGTTCTTGACAAATGCGGGCAAATCAATTTCATGGTTCCTTAGAGAGGTTTCAAGTGAACTATATGTGTTACCGAAGTACAAAGAATGAGATCAACGACGTTATTGCTATAGAAAAAAAGCATTTGCCGCAAGCAAATGCTTTTTTTTTGCTTAGGAGGACTGCGTGAGTATTGAAGAAATTATTCGCAAAAGTTTGGAGGAAGACCTCGGTAGCGGAGATATTACTACCAGATACCTGGATCTTGAGCCCAGCATCACCATTGCCTATATGATTGCCAAAGCAGAAGGCATTATTGCGGGTGCAGAGATAGCGCGCAAGGTATTCAAAACACTTGATCCCGAACTCAAAGTCACGCTCTACCGCAAGGATGGCGATCCTGTGAAGCCCGGAGACGAGATTATGCGAATCGAGGGGCGTCCTGCCAGCATTTTACAGGCGGAGCGAACTGCCCTTAATTTCCTGCAACGTCTTAGCGGAATTGCCAGCAAGACCAACCGCATGGCCATGGCTCTTGCCGGCAGTAAAACCAAGCTTCTGGATACTCGCAAAACCACCCCTCTCTTGCGCAGTTTGGAGAAATACGCGGTTCTGGTTGGGGGAGGATTCAACCACCGTCATGGTTTGTATGACATGATTATGTTGAAAGAGAATCATATCCGCGCTGCCGGGGGCATTAGCAATGCCGTCAACCGGGTAAAAAAGCATAATACCACCTACAAAATTGAAGTTGAGGTTACCAATCTTGAAGAAGTAGCCGAAGCGGTAAACTGCAAGGTGGATCGGGTGATGCTTGACAATATGAGCTTGAAAGAAATCCGCCAGGTTGTGAAGACCTACAAAAACAAGGTGGAGTTCGAAATATCAGGTGGAGTAACCGAAGAAAACATCCTGTCTTATGCTAAAACTGGAGTGCACTATATTTCCAGCGGAGCTCTCACTCATTCCTACAATTCGCTGGACATCAGTTTATTATTCAAGGAGTAAATATGCATGATCAACTAAAAACTCTGGCCGAAATGCAGCTATTGGATGACGCCATCGGGCGTTACAGAGTTTTACAACAAGAACTGCCCAAACAGCTCAATGAGCTTATCGAAAACGTGGAAATAGCCACAGCCAATCTCCTGAATGGAGAAAGCGAGAAGCAGGAGATCAACAAAAGACAACGTGCTCTGGAAGCTGACGTGAAGACTTTCCAGGAGCAAATCCGTAAATATGGCAACCAGCTTTCAGAGATCAAAACCAACAAAGAATACAAGGCTTTGAACAGCGAGATATCCTATCTGAAGGATAAGATCTCTGAGATCGAATCGCAGTTGTTGGAGCTAATGGATGCCGAGAATGAAGCCAAAGCCAGTATCGTAGAATTAAAGAAAGCTCTGGAACTTGCAGAAGCCAACAAACGCGCCAAAGAAGGAGATCTGAAAGCTCAGATCGACTCGCTGGAAAACAAGATTGAAAGCACCAGAGCTGAACGCAACAAATTGGCAGTGACCCTTCCTGTGCCTTTGATCAAACGTTATGGGAATCTGATCAAAAACAAGGATAATCTTGCTGTGGTATATAATCGTGATGGCTCCTGCGGGGGTTGCGGTTTTGTAATCCGGCAACAGCTACGTATTGAATTACAACTGAAGAAGAAGATTGTTTATTGTGAAAATTGCGGCCGCATCATTCTGGACCCAATCAGCGAAAGCGAAGCTGAAGATTGATCTGAACTCTTTGAATTGGCAATAGAGCCTCAGTTTAAAACAGGGGCGATCCTTTGAGATTACCCAGATGAAGGTCTGATCTGTTTGGACCAAGCTTGGGTTGATCCAAGATGGAAAGCATCGGGGAAAATAATTATATCGCTGAAACCAGGGAAAGAACGAAAATGAACTTTTTTCTGGTGCGATTGTTCAAAACTTGCTTATCATATTTGCAGATGATTAAACAAGATTGGGGGACGCTGCAATATGGAACTAATTGTTGAATTCGGTTCGAATGCCTGCAAGGTAATGCAGTGTAGGGACAATAGAATATTTGTTGACTATCGCATTCCCCTGCGCCTGATCTCAAGCTTGGATGCTGAAGGATCGTTGAAAGAACAGGCAGTACAATCCATTCTGGGAATCATCTCGGACATCAAGCGAAGGTTCCCTGAGATGCAGAAGATCATCGTGGTGGGCACCGAAGCCCTGCGCAGAGCCAAAAATGCTCCTAAACTCAAGGAAATGATAGTTCAACAAACAGGTCAGGAACTATATATCCTTAGTGAAGAACAAGAGGCCCGGGCTGCATTCAAGGGTATTACTTCTGCTTTGAACCCATCTGGGAGCATTTTAGCTTTTGATATTGGCGGAGCCAGCACAGAACTAATCTACGGCAATGGCGAAGACATTGAGCATTGTGAAAGCCTGCCCATGGGAGCTGTGAGTTTGAACGACCAATTCCGCACCAGTGATCCATACACAAATTGCGCTTTTCATGCCCTTGAATTGCACGTGGAGAAGTTTCTGAAAGTCCTTCCCGGAAAGTCCTATACCCTGATCGGCACCGGTGGTTCAATCAGCACCATGGCTGCAGTCGCTGCGGGCATGCAGGTTTTCGATGCCGAAGCTTTGAATGGATCAGTGCTTAGCCGTGCCGAGATCTTTCGCCAGGTATTGCTATACCGGTCTTACAAAACTCCTCAAATCTGTGAAATCCCCGGTATGGATCCCGCCAGGGCTGATCTGATGCTTGCTGCAACTATGTTGGTGTGTCAGATCATCCACAAAGCCAATACTGACAAGCTAACAGTCAGCACCCGTGGGGTCAGGCATGGGATCATCTGCGCCCGTCGTAGTGGAACTCCCTTGTAAGCCAGGATCAGGCCTGCAGGTATTTGAGAAAATGCTCATGGACATCAACGGGCAGGCGTTTTGCCTTACCCTGTGATGCATAGACCACTGTAAAGGCTGCCACAAAGCAGAGCTCTCCTTGAGAGTTGTAAACTTCCTGTCGCCAGAATCCCTTGATCCGGTTTGCCTCATAAAACCAGCTTTTCACACATACTGTGTCCTCAAGATCCAGGGATTTCAGATAGTCCAGCTCGTAATGCAAGACAAAGAGCTGAATATCCATCTCCAACAGCCTGGCAATTGGCATGTCCATTTCCACCAGGGCATCACTGCGGGCTGCTTCCAGCATTTGCAGATATGCAGCGTTGTTCATGTGCCCATAGATATCGCATTCATAGCCATAGATTTTCTTGTGAAACGTGAAGATCATGGTTCGTCCTTTGCTTTTTGCTTGACCGATAGTGCAAGCAAATATGCTTGGCTTAAATACCGGATGAACAGAGGTTTTTATGAGCCAGAAAAAAGTCAACCCCAAAGTGCAGGAATATAATCCAGGCCGTGGAGCATCAATCTTGAGTCGCGAGCTGATTCCAGCCAAATATCTCTCTCTTGTGCTGATTGCACTGCTATTTATCCTGGTGAGCGTAGTATATTTCCCCGTCGCTTACAAACACATGGAACCAGCAGCCAGTGATATCAGTCAATGGCGTGGAGCTGCCAAAAGTATTATTGAATACAATGAAACCAATTCCGATAATGCGCTGTGGACTCAGAACATGTTTTCCGGGATGCCCAGCTATATGATCTCTTTCCCTAATCGCTATCCATTTTTGGAAGGCATCACCAAGCTTACGGACAAGCTGATCAACTGGCGCATTTTTCTGCTTTTCATTGGTGGGTTGGGCATCTTCATTCTGCTTCGGCATCTGAAGCTTGATCCCTGGATTGCCTTTTTTGGGGCTGTTGCCTTCATATTTTCCTGTCACTGGGTGGGACTGCTGGATATTGGGCACAATACCAAGTTCAGAGCGATCATGTATATCCCCTGGGTGTTTTGGGCAGTATTGCGCCTGCGTAAAGCGCCAAATCTACTCTCTCTGGGGCTTCTGGCCACTTTTCTGATCACTCAACTACGGGAAAACCATCCTCAGATCAGCTATTATCTCTATCTCTTGATCGGTATGTATTGGCTCTATCAATTGATTGATGCGCTTAAAAGTAAAGAGCTCAAGCGCTTCGGTATCTGGACGATTTTGCTGGTCTTAGCCTTTGGGCTCACTGCCCTGGCGGTTATGAATCCCTATCTCAGCACGATGGAATACAGTCACTACACAATGCGGGGCGGATCGGCAGGTCTGGATAAAGCCTACGCTCAAGGTTGGAGCTTCCATCCCAAAGAAATCATCAGCTTCATCATTCCGGATTTCTGGGGCGGCATTGACGATGCCACGGGCAGAAACTATTGGGGATATATGCCATTTACTCAAGTCTATAACTATTTTGGCTTGCTGGTATTAGTGCTGGGAGTGCTGGCGCTATGGAGCTCGCAAAAAAGTCTGGCTCGTTTCTTATGGATCACTTCTGCCATTTTTACCCTGATGAGTTTTGGCTCTGCAACGCCCTGGTTGTCTGATCTCTTTTTGAAATACCTGCCCTACTTCAACAAATTCCGCGTTCCTTCAATGACGCTAACCATAGTACAATTCAACGCAGTGATCCTGGCTGGTCTGGGTTTGCTGCAGGTCAAAGAAAGTCTGGGAAATCCTGGCTGGCAAAAGATATATCAAAGAGCCTTCTGGATCCTGGGAGCAATCTTTATCCTCTGGATCGTCTTTGCCAAAAGTGCCTTCGGAGCTCTTCCCTTCAGCCGTCCGGATGAGCTGGCAAGATATCAGCAAGCTGGGGCAATGGCGCAATTTGGGGCTTTGAAAGCCACCCGGCTGGATGCTCTGGTCAAAAGCGGTATTCTCTCTCTGATGCTCAGCACAGTAGGGCTTGGCCTGATCTATCTTTGCAGCATCAAGAAAATCAAAGTACCGATATTGATCATCCTGCTTACGGTGATCACATTCATTGACCTCTGGCCCTACACCGGTAAGCATCTGAAAGTCTTGTATCCCGCCACGCAAAACCGGGAAACTCATTTCCAGATGCAGGATTATGATCAATTCCTGCTCTCAGACTCCAGCAACTATCGTATCTACCCGATCAACTTTAGCTTTGATCAACGCAGCGGCAATCAGCTCCGTCCCGCCGGAGAATGGGCATACTATCATCAAACCATCGATGGTTATTCTGCTGCAAAACTCAAACGTTATGATGAATTAATGGCAGTCATCAAAGGCAACGGAAAGCGGGATGGAGAGTTCTTCCGCTATCTCAAGGGAGTCTTTGCCGAGAATAGTCAGGAATTACCTATGCCGGTGATGAACATGCTTTCCACCAAATATATCGTGATTCCCGATTCCATTCCCTATGGATCCATGCTGCAAAACCTGCGCCAAGTGTTTAATAATGGCAAATTTAGCATCTATGAGAATCTCTTTGCCTTACCTCGTGCCTGGTTTGTTCGTGAAGTAGAGCTCAAAAACAACTCTGCAGAAGTCCTGGAAGCACTATGGGATGTGGGTTTTGATCCTGCCTCCACTGCCCTGGTGGAACAGCCTCTGGATGATATCTCCGCTCCGGATTCTTCCTATGTAAAACAGACAGAAGCCGAAATGCACTCCCTGGCTTACGATCTTGCCACAGACAAGAACTCTCTGCTGGTGCTCTCTGAAATCTATTACCCGGCAGGCTGGAAAGCCTATCTGAATGGGATAGAGATTCCTATCATCCCGGTAAACTACGTTCTGCGCGGACTTCAGATTCCAGCCGGCGAACACAAGCTGGAACTCAAATTTGCCCCCGAAAGCTATCGCCAAAGTAAAACCCTTTCCCTGGCAGGATTGGGCATCACTATTTTGGCACTCCTGGCGGGATTCGGCCTCCAGTTTTATACCAAACGCCGTAACTAAGCTATCAATCTACATCAACCTTAATGGGCAAGCAAACACCCTGCTTGCCCATTGCTTTAGCCTGTCTTTGGCTTAGCTTTAGCCCAAGATTCCCCAGTGTCACGGGAGAATCATGGGCTTAAATTGAGCCAGACCCGAGCTGAACCAAGGAGTGCCATAGGGATTAAATACCGCTTCCAGGATGGAAATCTCACATCAAGTATAGCACCAGGAAAGATAGATTGACAGTAATTGCCTGATTGTAAACACTTGATCCAAGAGGTAAACATGAAGCTGCTTCCTATTGTCATGTTATTGTGTATCATGCAGATACCACTTATGATCCGAGCCCTTGAGGCTACGGATAGTTTTGCCGTGCTTAGTGAAAATGAACTGCTGGAATTGCAAACAATGCTCTCGACTGAGGATCTTCTTCCCCAGCACACAAGTTTCTACCGGGATTGGGATCCCTACAGCCGTCTGAAATCAGACTGGCATATGCAAATCT